>DATHTQ010000271.1:0-7208 GCA_035463055.1 Candidatus Limnocylindria bacterium | reverse complement strand
GTCATGCGCGAGGCGGGCTTCACCGCAATCACCAACCCCGTGATGCTCGGCACGGCCGGGCGCGTGATGACCCTCCCGATGGGCGCGCGGATGCGCGGGCTGGAGCTGGAGGACGTCCTCGAGGTGTTCCGCCGGCACGGGTATGTGCCGTCAGCGCCGACGGAAGACAGGCAATAAAGGACAGCGCCCGCTTTCCTGGGGCGGTCCGTTACGGCCAAATTTATTTGCATTGACCAGACAGGCCCATGCCGTGAGCCGTTTGCCAGGCATGCGGGCATTCAGTAGAATATGCTTCTGGATCTTTCCGAAAGAGGCCGTATCTTTCATGCGATTCGTTTTATCGATTGGTCGGACCGATGGCCGATAGCCACCGCAGGGGCATCCTGCTGGCCATCCTGGCCGCCGGGTTCTACGCGCTGAACACGCCGCTGTCCAAGCTGCTGCTGGGCAGCGTGTCGCCGGCCATGCTGGCGGCGCTGCTCTACCTCGGCGCTGGAACCGGGATGTCCGTCCTGCACGTCGTCCAGGAAAGGGCCGGGACCTCGCGGGAGAAGCGGCTCACGCGAAAAGAGCTGCCGTATGCCGTGGGGATGGTGCTGCTGGACATCGCAGCCCCCGTCGCGCTGATGTTCGGCATCCGCATGACGACCGCCGCGAACGCGGCGCTGCTGAACAACTTCGAGATCGTCGCAACATCGCTCATCGCGATGGTATTCTTCGGCGAAAGGATATCCCCGCGGCTGTGGCTGGGCATCGCGCTGGTCACGGGGTCTGCGATGCTGCTGACCGTGCAGGACGCGGGCAGCCTCACGTTCTCCGCGGGGTCCGCGCTCGTGCTGCTCGCCTGCGTGTGCTGGGGGCTGGAGAACAACTGCACCCGGATGATGTCGTCCAAGAACCCGGTGCAGATCGTGGTCATCAAGGGCTTGTTCTCCGGCGCGGGGGCGCTGGCGCTGGCCCTCCTCATCGGCGAGCCCCTGCCCCGCCTGGTTCCCGCGCTCGCGTCCCTGACCCTCGGGTTCGTGTCCTACGGGCTCAGCATCGCCCTGTACATCTTCGCGCAGCGCGAGTTGGGCGCGGCGAAGACCAGCGCCTACTACGCGGTCGCGCCCTTCGTCGGGGCGGCGCTGTCGTTCCTCATCTTCCTGGAAACGCCAAGCACGCGGTTCATCGCCGCGCTGCTGGTCATGCTCCCGGGCACGTGGCTGGTCACTACAGGGGGGCGCGCCAAAAACAAACCGGAAAGCCCCGGCGCGGAGCGCGCCGCCCGTTAGGTTTCAGGCCCCGCCGGCGCCTTCGCGAGGGTGTTGGGCAGGTCGAGGAAGACCCTGCCGTCCTTGATCTCGATGATGCGGTCCGCCTTCTGGGCGATCCGGCGGTCGTGCGTGATGATGAGGAAGGTGGTCCGGAAGCGCTCGTTGACGCCGCGCAGGATGTCGTACACCACTTCGGTGGATTCGCTGTCGAGGTTGCCGGTGGGCTCGTCGGCCAGGATGATGTCCGGGGCGTTGATGAGGGCCCGGGCGATGGCGGTGCGCTGCTGCTGCCCGCCGGACATCTTCGCGGCGTTGTTGCCCGCCACCTTCTCCAGCCCCATCAGCCCCATCAGCTCGCGCGCCCTGTCCATGGCCTCGCGGGAGATTCTGCCGTCGCGGATGCGCGCGGGCATCAGCACGTTCTCCAGCGCCGTGAACTCCGGCAGCAGGTAGTGGAACTGGAACACGAAGCCGATGGTCTGGTTGCGAAGCCGGGCCAGCTCCGCCCGGGACATCTTCTCGGTCTGCGCCCCGTTGATGAAGACGCTGCCGCTGGTGGGGCGGTCCAGCGTGCTGATGATGTTGAGCAGGGTGCTCTTGCCGGAGCCGGACGCCCCGATGATGGACGCGAACGAATGCGCCTGGATGTCCAGGTCCACGTCGAAGAGCACCTGGGTCTTGATCTCGGTCCCGTAGACCTTGTTGACGCCCCTGAGGCTGATGATGTTATCCATTGCGGATGACCTCCATGGGGTCCAGCCGCGCCGAGCGCCTGGCGGGGATCAGCGACGCCAGGGTGGCGGACAGCACGGCGATCCCGCCGGACAGCAGGATGAACCTGGTGTCGATAAAGAGCGCGATGACGGGCGTGCCGTCCGGGTTGAGCGCGAACTTCGTGAACGCGTAGGACAGCCCCAGTCCCAGCGCGACCCCGAGCGCCGCGCCCGCGAGCCCTAAGATGAACCCCTCGAACAGGAACACCAGGCTGGCGTCGCGGTTACGGATGCCCATGGCCTTGAGGATGCCCAGCTGCCGGGACTTCTGCAGCACCGAGATGGCCAGCACGCTGGCGATGGCGAGCACCACGGAGAACAGCACGAACACCTGGATCATCAGGCTGGAGATGCTCTGCCCACGAAGGCCGCTGAGCAGCTGCGCGTTCTGCGCCTTCCAGTCCACGGCCTTCAGCCCCTCGGGCAGGACGGACGCCAACCCCTGCGCGACGGCGTCCGCCCCGAAGGGGTCCGCCGCCTGCATCTCGATGGAGGTCACCCTCCCGGAATAGCTGAACATGTCCTGCGCGAGCCGCAGGCCGGATATCACCCACCGCTCGTTGAGCGCGGCGGCGCCCAGGTCGAAGATGCCGGAGACCGCCGCCTCGCGGGTGCGGCCCCGGGGCGTCGCGAGCGTGACCGTGTCGGCGACGGCGGCCTCCTGCGCGAGGTTCGTGCCCAGCAGCACCTCGCCGTCCCCGGGCAGCCTGCCGCTTACCAGCGCCTCGCTGAGGCGGTAGATGCCGTCCGCCCGCGCGACGTCCAGGCCGCGCAGCAGGATGGGGAAATCGCTGCCGTCGGCGCCGCGCAGGAACCCGCTGGCGTCCACCGCCGGCGACACGTGCCGCGCGTCCGGGCTGGCCCGCTCGATGGTTTCCACCAGCGCCTCATAGTCCTCGATCACCCCGCCGCGCTGACGGGGGGTGACGGTGACCTGCGTATTGCGCCCGATGGCGGTGTCCACGAGCTCCGCCTGCAGGCCCGTGATGAGCGACCCGATGAACACCTGCACCGACACGCCCACGGCGATGCCGATGGCGATGAGGATGGACTGCCCCTTGGCGTGCGTGAGGAAGCGCCATGCGATTTTCGCCGCCGTCTTCATGGCCTGCCCTCCCCAAGCGCCCGGATGGACGCGAAGGAATCCAGCGCGCCGTCCGCGCCGAAATCCGCGGCGCTCCTGCCGGTGTGCTTCAGCGCGCTCCCGCTGATATACACCCTGGGGGCGAAGGGCAATGCCTTGAGCGCCGCGGCCAGCGGCGGCAGCTGGGCGAGGTTCAGGTAGTTGGTCACGCCAAGCGCGACCAACGCCGGCTGCAGCGCCATTGCCGCGTCCAGCAGCGTGTCCCGCGGGGTGTTGCAGCCGACGTAGGCAACGTCGTACCCCAGGATGGCGAAGAAGTCCGCGCCCATGCGGATGCCGAGCTCGTGGTACTCCTCCTCCGGGCAGGCGAGCAGCACGCGCGCGCCGCCCTGCGCCCCGCCCGACGTCTCCCGCTCACGGCGCACGAAGGGAAGCGCCGCCTCCACGACGGTGCGCACGATGGAGGACATCATGTGCTCGCGCCAGATCAGCCCGTCCTCCTTCTCCCGCGGCACCTCGATGCGGTTGAGGGACGGCGCCAGGACCTGCTCGTACAGGCCCGCGACCGTCGCCTCCCCGCTCTCCAGCAGGGAAAGCGCGTACGCGGCCGCGCCGAACCGGTCATGATTCTCCAGGAATCGGATGAATGCTTCCAGATGAACGGCCGTTGGGTCCATGCGACCCTCCTTATCGGAACTAGGCGTTGACAAGATTTCACAGGCGCGGACCTTGGTGAGGGCAGCCTGGGATATGCCACGCGAGCATTCCATACCCCTGCGGCAACGGTAAAAAACGGTTCATTGGTCCTGTATTCAAAAACCCTGCCGATGCGACAGGGCGCTCCGGCAGGGTTTCGCATGGGCGTCACGGGTTCAGCAGCCGGCAACCCGGCGCAAGCCCCTCAGGCCCCGGCTACTGGGAAGGTGTCCCAAAGCTCCTTTGCGGTCGCGAATGCATACCCGCGCTCCTTGAGCCCGTCGATGACCCCTCCCATCTCCCGCAGGGCCGTTTCCCCGCAGTTGAGGGTGATGAAGCGGTCGGGGATGACGGTCGCCTCGCCGAAGTTGTAGCTCTCCTGCATCGGCCAGAACTCCCACGGGTGGATGTACAGGCAGATGAACGGCGCGATGCCGCGCGCCTGGCAGAAACCCTCGAACGAATCCACCCGCGACAGCAGCGACTGCGCGCCCTCGGTGCGGAACAGCGGCCATTGGTCCCGGTCGCGCTCCAGCCCGGGGTCATGGCTCTCCATGGCCATGTCGGCGAAGTTGGGCAGCTCCAGGATGGGCGAGTCCCCCGGCTTCGTCCAATCCTCACGGCTGGGGTGGTAAGGGGCGAAGCGCTCGCGGTAATAGTACATCGGGTAGGTGGCGTCGGTCAGGTACCCGAGCTCCTCCAGCGCGTTGACCACCGCGGTGGAGCCCCACAGCCGCGGGCTGCGGAAGGAGACGGGCTTCACCCCCGAGGCGGCCTGGATCCACTCGTCGGCCAGGCGCAGCCGGGGCTTGACCTCGTGGGGAAGCAGCGGCTTGACGCCGGGCAGCGGGAACAGCTCGTCCCCCACGGTCTCGTGGTACAGCGAGTGGGCTCCGACCTCGTTCCCGCTGTCGCGCACCATGCGCGCGACACCCGGGTTCTCCCTGGCACATTCGCCGGTAAAGTAGAAGGTGCCGCGGACCCCCTTGCGGGCGAACAGGTCCAGCAGCAGCGGGGTCCCGTGCTTCGCTCCCTCATAGAATGGCGTGAAGCTGCCGACGTCGGTTTCCATGTCCACGCCCAGCAGCGCGTACTTGTTCTCCATGCTTCCCCCTCCTCCGGGCTGAAGGCGCGGCGCGTCAGAATTGCAGTTCGTACAGCTTGCCGACCGGCGCGCTAAGCTCGCGGATGCCCGTCTCGCTGACCGCGATGCCCCTCTCCCAGCGCACGCCGAACGTGTCAGCGGAGATGAAGGTGTCCACCTGGAACGCCATGTTGGGCCGGAACGGGTAGTCGGAGCTGGTCTCCACCCAGGGGGCCTCCACCTCGCACATGCCAGTGCCGTGCATCGGGCCGTACACGAAGTTCTTCTCGTAGCCGTTGTCCTTGTAGAACTGGTAAAAGCCCTTGGCCACGTCGCTGGCGAGGACGCCCGCGCGGATCTGCTTCTCCGTCCAGCGGTGCGCCTCCAGGCAGAACATCACGGTGTCGCGGCGCTTTCCTTCCAGCTTCCCCAGCACGATGGGGTACCCGATGGAGGAGGAATAGCCGTCGATGCGGGCGGACAGGTTGAGCTGGACGATGTCGTTCCTCTCGAACTTCCGGTAGGACGAGCGGGAAATCGCGTGGCGCGTGGACGCCTCGGAGAACACGTACATCGGCAGGCCCTCGTACTCGGCGCCGTGCTCGTATATGACCCGCTGCGCGATGCCCACGGCCTGCAATTCCGTCATGCCGGGCCGGATTTCCTGGATGACCTGCTGGGTGGCCAGCTCGGCGATGCGGTAGCCCTCCATGAGGCAGGCCAGCTCGTTCTCGGACTTGATGGAGCGCAGCTCCACCATAATGTGGTCGGCGCGGACGATTTCGGCCTCCGGGAAGGCGGCGCGGATGCCCTCCATGATGACCACGGAGGTGTCCAGCCAGGAGGCGACGCCGATGCGGAGCTTACTGCCGGTCACGCCGATGGCGCGGAAGACGTCGCCGAACGTGTCGGGCACCAGCTCCGGATAGGCGGGATCCGCGCTCTCGCGGTATTCCTTCAGGATGAACAGCTTGTCCAGGCGGCTGCGGTCCCCCGCGAAATGGCGGCTCTCCGGCCCGCACATCAGCGCCGCGTCACCCGCGGCGGAAATGGCCACGCCCGCGCGCTCGAACAGCGGCCAGAAGCCCGAGAAGTAACGGGCGTTGGCGAAGTCCGCCTCGTTGGAGTTGACGATGAGGGCGTCCAGCCCTTCCTTGCGGATGAGGTCCGCGGCCTTCCTGACCCGCCCGTGGTACTCCGCCTTCGGGATGTAGATGCTTCCGTGGTCCGACATGCCCCTGCCCTCCTGGTATATTAATCGTGATGGAATATCTCTTCCGTGTCGGTGTAGTACACCCGTTCCCTGTGATGGAGGAAGCAGGGCTTCGTCAGCTTCCACCAATCGTTGGTGACGGGGTCCCGCTCCATGAACGCCATGTCTTTCCCATAATCCTCGCCGACGTACTCGAAATAGGAGAACAGACGGTCGCCGGAAATGAATATGGTGTAGTTCCGGATATTGCACTTGGTGATGACCTCCAGCACCCCGGGCCATACCTGCGCGTGCAGTCGCCTGTATTCCTCGACCTTGTCCGGCTTGAGCCTGGCCTCCTGCCCGAACCTGCGCATGTCACTCCCCCCTGAAGCCCATCGTCGTGTAGTAGGCGAGGTTTTCCTGCCGCGCGTCCAGGCGGCCGTACTGCGCGACGACGGGGACGTCGCTCTCGACCTTCGCCGCGTACTGCCTGGCCACCGGCAGGACGTGCTCCCCGAAATGCTGCGCGTTGTGGGTCTGGAAGCACCGTACGCGCCGCGCCGGCACCACCATCCCGATGCCCTCCACGGGCTCCTCGTCCTCGAAGTACAGCGTGAACGAGACGTGCGCGTCATGGCCGTTGGGGTTGAGGATGACATACGACTCGTGGCCTTTCATCCCGCTGTCGCCCAGCGGGGGGCGGTCGCCGTCGGGGAAGAACCAGACCCTGCTGCCCTGCATCGCGTTCCCTCCCATCAGTTCTTGTCCCTGGTGTTGGAGTCGATGAGGACGACGACCACGAGGATGACGCCCTTGACGACCCACTGCCAGTAGGTGTTGATGCTCATGAGCACCATGATGTTGCTGATCACCTGCAGGAACAGCGCGCCGATGATGATCCCGAAGATTTTGCCACGCCCGCCGGAAAGGGACGTGCCGCCCAGCACGCAGATGGTCATGACGTCGAACAGCAGGAACTCGCCGATGGACACGTTGCCGCTGAGGGTCTTGGCGGTAAGGCCCAGGGCGCCAAGGCAGGACAGCGCGGAGGACAGCACGAAGGCGAGCATGACGATGAACTTCGTGTTGATGCCCGACAGCTTGCTCGCCTCGAGGTTGC
>DATHTQ010000270.1:0-3620 GCA_035463055.1 Candidatus Limnocylindria bacterium | reverse complement strand
GCCACCTTCGTCTATTGGCTGGTCACCTACCGGCACTACGCGATCGTCCGACGCGGGCAGGCGAACTGGACCGACTTCTGGTTCGGCGTGGTCGCCATCGCAATCCTGTTCGAAATCGGCAGGCGGGTGCTGGGGCGCGTCATCCCCATCCTCGCCCTGGTATTCATGCTCCAGCTGTACTTCGGCCCGGACCTCCCCGGCGTGTTCGCCCACAGGGGCTTCTCCATCTTCCGCATCGTGGACTTCATGTACCGCACCGAGCAGGCCATCTTCGGCACCATCGCCGGGACGTTCAGCACCTACGTGCTCCCCTTCATCCTGCTGGGCGCGTTCATGGAGACGTCCGGCGCGGGCGAGTTCTTCATCCGGAGGGCGCTGTCCCTGACCAAGGGCTGGGCGGGCGGGCCGGCCAAGGTAGCCGTCATGGCCAGCGCGGTCTTCGGCTCCATCAGCGGCAGCTCGGTCGCCAACGTCGTGTCCACGGGCACCTTCACCATCCCGATGATGAAGCGCGTGGGCTTCAAGAGCGAGGACGCGGGCGCCATCGAGGCGGCCGCCTCCACCGGCGGGCAGATGCTGCCGCCCGTCATGGGCGCGGGCGCCTTCCTGCTGGCGACGCTGACCGAGACGCCCTACATCCGCATCGCGGTGATGAACATCATCCCGGCGCTGCTGTACTACTGGTGGTGCCTGTGCTCCGTGCACTTCAACGCCAGGAAGTACAACATCGGCAACATCCCCGACGAGGAGATCCCCTCCAAGCGCGAGACGATCAAGGAGGGCTGGTTCTTCATCATCCCCATCCTCGCGATCTTCTTCGTGCTGGCCATCGGCCAGGCGCCGGACCGCGCGGCGTTCGTCGCCATCGTGCTGCTCATCGGGCTGAGCTGGTTCACCAAGACCAGCAAGATGCGCCTGAAGGAGCTCGCCGGGGGGCTTGAGTCCGGCGGCATCAGCAACGTTTCCGTGGGCGGCACCATCGGGCTCCTGGGCATCGTCATGGGCGGCATCGTCCTCAGCGGCCTGGCGCAGAAGTTCGGCGTGGTCATCGTATCGCTCTCCGGCGGCAACATGTTCCTGGCCATCACCCTGGTGGGCCTGGTCGGCGTCATCATCGGCATGGGCGCCACGCAGACCGCCACCTACATCCTCATGTCCCTCATCGTGGTGCCCGGCCTGGTGACGCTGGGCATGAACGTGGTCATCGCCAACATCATCGCCTTCTGGTTCTCCGCCGTGTCCAACGTGACCCCGCCGGTGTGCGTGTCGGCCTTCGCGGCGGCGTCCATCGCGGAGGCGGACCCGATGAAGACGGGCTACCGCGGCGTCATCTACAGCTTCATGCTGTTCGTATTGCCCTTCTCGTTCTACTACATGCCCGAGCTGCTGCTGCAGGGCGCCACCGCGTGGAACACCGTGTACGCGACCGCCTGCCTGGTCCTGGCGACCGTCATGGTGGCCGGCGGCGTCATGGGCTTCTTCTTCCGCGACATCAAGAATAACCTGGTCCGCGTGGCGCTGGTGGCGGGCGGCCTGATGGTGTTCATCCCCGAGGTGTGGAGCGACGTCACCGGCCTGGCCGTGGGCGCCGCGGTCCTGGCCTACCAGCTGCTGGGCAGCAAGTCCCGGAGCCTCAAGGCAGCCTGACCCAAACGACGAAAAGGAGTCCCCCATGAAAAAGAGTATCCTCGACTTCAACAAGATGATCCAGGGCGGCGAGAAGATCACGTTCCTGACCGCCTACGACTACCTCACCGCCAAGTACCAGGAGAAGGCCGGCGTGGACATGATCCTGGTCGGCGACTCGCTGGGCATGGTGCAGCTGGGCTACAAGACCACGTTCCCGGTGACGATGGACCAGATGGTCAGCCACGCGGCGGCCGTGCGCAGGGGCGCGCCCAACACCTTCATCGTGGGCGACATGCCCTACATGTCCTACCAGGAGAGCGACGAGCTGGCCGTCCACAACGCCGGGCGCTTCGTCAAGGAAGCCGACTGCGACTGCATCAAGCTCGAAGGCGCGGGCCCGATGATCCTCGACCGCATCCGCGCCATCTCCGGCGCGGGCATCCTGACCATGGGCCACATCGGGCTCACCCCGCAGTTCGCCGGGCAGCTGGGCGGCTACAAGGCCCAGGGCCGCAGCGCCGAGGCCGCCATCAAGCTGGTGGACCAGGCCAAGGCCATCGAGCAGGCCGGCGCGTGCTCCATCCTCATCGAGGGCGTGCCCGCGCTGGTGGGCAAGCTCATCACCGACCGCGCGGGCATCCCCATCCTGGGCATCGGCGGCGGCTCCTACACCCACGGCCAGCTGCTCATCTACGCGGACATGGTCGGCTACTACGACGACTTCTTCCCCAAGTTCGTCAAGGTGTACGCGCACATCGGCCAGGAGCTCGAGAAGGCGTTCCGCTCCTATTGCGAGGAAGTCAGGAGCGGCGCCTTCCCGGAGGACGCGGTGCACTCCTACAAGATCAGCGACGAGGAAGCCGCGAAACTGAAACAGCACTACAACGAGCCGTAACGGCCGCCGACAGAACCGGGAGGTGGTTCCCATGCCCAGCAACATCGCATTCATCGGCATCGGCGTCATGGGGCACCCCATGGCCGCCCACCTCATGGACGCGGGGTACTCCCTGACGCTGTACAACCGCACCCCCTCCAAGTGCGACGACCTCAAGGCGCGCGGCGCCGCCGTGGCGGCAAGCCCGGCGGACGCCGCCCGCGGCGCGGACGTCGTCTTCACGATGCTCCCCGACGAGCACGCGGTCCGCGGCGTCCTGCTGGGCGAAGGCGGCGTGTGCTCCGGGGCGCGCCCGGGCACCCTCGTCATCAACACGTCCACGGTCTCCCCGGAGTCCAACGCCCAGCGGGGCGAGGACCTCGCCGCCATGGGCCTGCGGTTCATGGACGCCCCGGTGACCGGCAGCGGCCTTCAGGCCCGGGACCGGACCATCGTCTTCATCGCCAGCGGGGAGCGCGCCGCGTTCGACGAGGCGCTGCCGCTGCTGCGCGCGATGGGCAAGGACGCCTATTTCGCGGGCGAAAAGGTGGGCTCGGCGTCCTACGCGAAGCTGTGCAGCAACGCGATGATGGCCGTCAACCTGGCCTCGTTCAGCGAGGCGGTGGTCCTGGCGAAGAAGGCCGGCGTCGACCCCGAGATGTTCGTGCGCTTCTGCTCCGGCGGCGGCCCGCAGAGCGCGATGGCCGACAAGAAGATCGGCAAGCTCCTCAAGCGCGACTTCTCCCCCACGTTCCGCACCGCGCTGCTGCACAAGGACACGATGCTCGCCCGCGCCCTGGCCGCCAGGCTGGGCGTGCCGGTGCCCGCGCTGAGCCTCGTGAGCGAGCTGCTGCTGGCCGCGTGCAAGGACGGGTACGCGGACGAGGACGTCTGCGCCCTGGTCAAGAACTACGAGCGTTGGGCGGGCGTGGAAGTGACGAAGCCCTAAGCGGCCGCAAGCGGGCCAGCGCGGGGCGCCGCCCCGCCACCGACCCGGGAAGCCCCGCGCTTTCCGGGTTTCCTTATTCAAATCACCTCGCGGGACACACGGCACAGGGAGGGAAACGGGATGACGGACATCCTGGGCATAAGCGCGCTGGACGCCGCCGAAGGCTGG
>DATHTQ010000269.1:0-10731 GCA_035463055.1 Candidatus Limnocylindria bacterium | reverse complement strand
AGCCAGTCCCCCGGCTCGTCGTTCCCGACCAGGCCGACTGCCTCCAGCGGAAGCACCGGGTCCAGCGCGCGCAGCGCCAGCAGGCAGTTGGGGACAAGCCCGCCGACGGTGCGGGAAACGGCCTTGATGGTCGTCAGGTTGCCGGGCTGCGGGTACGCCTCGATTTCCTTGACCTGGTCCACGATGAGGTTGCCCGCGCAGGTGATGCCTCTGTCCAATGATGCGGCGGGCCCGGCTTTCCCGGGCCCCTCCTTTTGCTCACGATGGGTCTCCGCGGATATCCCTATGCTTTCTTGCGCGTCCTCTGTGATGATGCTACCAGCGCGCGCTGGATGATGATGAACAGCAGCAGGAGCGCCCCGGTGAAGATCTTGGCCCACCAGGAGTTCATGTTGCCGTTGAACGTGATGATGGCGGGGATGGTCGCCTTGAGCAGCACGCCGAACAGCGTGCCCACCATGTACCCCACGCCGCCGGAGAGCATGACGCCGCCGATGACGCAGGCGGAGATCACGTCCAGCTCGACCCCCATGAGCGCGAGGTTCCACCCGCTCTTGACGTACAGCGTGTACGAGACCCCGGCCAGCACCGAGCACAGCCCGTTGAACCCGTACACCAAAACCCGCGTGCGCGCCACCGGCAGGCCCATGAGCGTCGCGGAGGTGGGGCTTCCCCCCACCGCGTACACGTTGCGCCCGAAGCGCGTCTTCTGCAGGATGACCGCGCCGACAATGATCATCGCGATGAACAGGATGGTGTTGAGGTCGACGCTGGCCACCGGGCGGATGCGCACCCACTCGCCCGCGGCGTTGGGCCAGAGGATGTAGAACTTCACGCCCGCCAGCGCGTCGATCATCGGGTGCTTGATGGAGATGGACTCGCGGCTGATGAGCGCGGTGACGCCCCGCGCCAGGAACATGCCCGTCAGCGTCGTGATGAACGGCGGGACGTTCAGGTAGTGGATGCACGCGCCCATGAGCATCCCCAGGCCCACGCCCACCACGACCGAGAACGCGATGCAGACCGCCGGGTGGATGCCCATGACCGACGTGCCGTAGGCGATGATCATGCCCGTGAGCGACGCCACCGCCGCCACCGACAGGTCGATGCCCCCGGTGATGAGCACCATCGTCATGCCAACCGCGCTGATGCCGATGTACGCGTTGTCGGAGAACAGCAGCATGAACGTGCGCACGCTGGTGAACCCCTTGGCGCCGTAGAGCGCCGCGCCGAAGGCGTAGATGAGGAAGAAGATGCCCAGCGTCGCGTACACCATGACGTACCTGGGGTTGAGCAGCCCGGTGCCGAACCTCCTGCGGGCCCCGGCCGCGGCGGCGATCTCAGGCACGCGCCTCACCTCCCAGCATCCTGCGCCGCGTCACGCGGCGCCGGGCCAGCGCGTTTCGCACCGGCTCGCTCTGCAGCACGATGACCACCGCGATGATCAGCGCCTTGAACGCCATGATGGCCTCGCTGACCACGCCGAAGTACAGCACCAGCGTCGTGATGGTGCGGATGACCAGCGACCCGATGACGGTGCCCGTCAGGCTGAACTTGCCCCCGGTCATGCTCGTCCCCCCGATGACGACCGCGAGGATGGCGTCCATCTCGTACCCCAGCCCCGCGTTGTTGGAGTCGTTGGAGATGATGCGGCTGGAGTAGATGAGGCCGGAGATGCCGGAGAGCAGCCCCGTCAGCGTGTACGCCAGCATGATGATGGTGCCGCTCTTCAGCCCCGACACCCGGCTGGCGCTGGGGTTGATGCCCACCGCCTCCACGAACATCCCGAAGGACGTCTGCCGCACGAACAGCATGACCGCCGCGGCGACCACGACCGTGATGACGATGGGCAGCGGGACGCCCAGGATGCTGCCCCCCGCGATGAACTTGAACGGCGTGTACTGCGTCGTGAACTGCTTGCCGTTGGTCACGATCTGCGCGATGCCGCGCCCCGCGACCATCAGGATGAGCGTCGCGATGATGGGCTGTATCCTGAGCTTCCCGATGAGCGTGCCGTTGAACAGCCCCATGAGCGTGCAGGCCACCAGCGGCACGACGATGACCCAGATAAAGGGCTGCACGGTGTAGTCGCCCGGCGTGGTGTACACCAGCACGTCCCAGCGCAGGAACTTGAGCGCGATGGCCCCCGACACCGCGACCAGCGCGCCCACCGAGATGTCGGTGCCGCCCAGGGCGATGGCCATGGTCATGCCCAGCGCGATGATCGTGATCTCCGCCGAGCGGTTGAGGATGTCCACCGGCGTGCCGTACAGCACCCGGGAGCCGTCCGCCAGCGTGCGCAATTGGATGCTGAGGAAGTCCGGCCGCAGGATGAACCCCACCAGCAGGATGAGCGCCTCCGCGACCAGCGCCCAGAACAGCTTGGACTTCGTGAACGCCTTCAGGCGCCCCCCGGCCCGCATCGCCCTTTCGCTCATGCCCCCGCCTCCTGCGCGCCTTCGCCCGCGATGATGGCCAGGATGTCCGCCTGCCTGGCCGAGTCCCCGTCCAGCTCCGCGGCCTTCTTCAGGTCGCGCATGACGATGATGCGGTTGGCGCAGCGGATGATCTCGTCCAGCTCCGAGCTGATGAAGATGATGCCCATGCCCTCGCCGCACATCTTCAGCATCAGCCGCTGGATCTCGGCCTTGGCGCCCACGTCGATGCCGCGGGTCGGCTCGTCCAGGATCAGCAGGTCCGGCCGGGTCGCCAGCCACCGCGCCAGGATGACCTTCTGCTGGTTGCCGCCGGACAGCTCGCCCACCTTCTTCTCCGTGTCCGGCGTCGCGATGGACAGCAGCTTCACGTAGCTGTCGGCCAGCGCCTTCTGCTCCCGGTACGGCAGCGGCTTCATGAACCCGCGCGTCGCCTGCACCGCCAGCGCGATGTTCTCGCGCACCGTGAGGTCGCCGATGATGCCGTCGCGCTTGCGGTCCTCGGGCAGGAACGCCATCTTCTGCCGGATGGCGTCCAGCGGCGCCTTTACCGCCAGCTCCTTCCCGTTCATCTTCACGCTGCCGCGCGCGGCGCGCCGCACGCCGAAGAGCATCTCCGCGGTCTCGGTGCGGCCCGAGCCCAGAAGCCCCGCGAACCCCACCAGCTCGCCCGCCTTCACCGACAGCGAGATGTCCTCCACCTTGCCCGGCACGCCGATGCCCCGCGCCTCCAGCATCACGGGGGCGTCCGGTGCCTGCTCCGCCTTCTTGAGGTTGTATATCTCGCTTAAGTCCTTGCCGATCATCGCGGTCACGAGCTGCAGCTTGGTCGTGCCGGAGACGAGGTACTCGCCCACGAGCCTGCCGTTCCTGAGCACCGTCATGCGGTCCGCGATCGCGTACACCTGGTCGAGGAAGTGCGTGATGAACACGATCCCCAGCCCCTGCGCCTTGAGGGAGCGCATCACGTCGAACAGCCGCCTCACCTCGTTCTCGTCCAGCGAGGAGGTCGGCTCGTCCAGGATGAGGACCCGCGCGTTGATGTCCACCGCGCGCGCGATGCTCGCCATCTGCTGCACCGCGATGGAGCACGCGGACAGCGGCAGCGTCACGTCCACGTCCATGCCCATGCGCCGCATGAGCTCGCCCGAGCGCGCGTTGATGGCCTTCCAGTCGATCTGCCCGCGGCGCATCGGCTGGCGGCCCACGAAGATGTTCTCCGCGATGGTCAGGTTGGGGCAGAGGTTGATTTCCTGGTACACCGTCGAGATGCCCAGGCGCTGCGCGTCCAGCGGGCTGCCCGGGCGGATCTCCCTCCCGTCCAGGCGGATGCTGCCCGCGTCCATGCGGTGCACCCCGGTCAGGCACTTGATGAGGGTGGACTTCCCCGCCCCGTTCTCCCCCAGCAGCGCGTGCACCTCGCCCGCGCGCAGCGTGAAATCCACCTTGTCCAGCGCCTTCACGCCCGGAAAGGCGATCTCGATCCCCCTCATCTCCAGTACGTTGGTGTCCATCGGCATCCCCTTTCGGCGGGATGGGCTGACCGGTCGGTATGTCGGGCAGGCGCGGCGCGTCCGCGGCCATTATAGCGCACGCAAGCCGCGCGGGAAAGCCACAATGGCGGGCGCCGCCGGCCATGCCTGGCTGTCCCTTTTGACAGCCAAGGCGGATGAGGGCGATTCCCCTCATCCGCCCGGCTCGCTCAAAAGCCTAGGTTAACGGTTGGATCAGTAGAGCCGCTGGCCGATGGCGTCGGCGGCCTTGATGGACAGGTCGCCATCCAGGCTGTACACGATGCCGCCGTCGCGGTCGAACGCGAACTCCGCGGGGTGCACGACGGCCTTGTCCATGACCTCGCCGGCTTCCAGCCTCTTGATGGCATCCACGACGAACGGCCCGTACAGCGGGGTGCACTCGATGGTCGCGTTCATGTCGCCCGCGATGATCGCGTCAAACGCGGTCTTGGGGGCGTCCACGCCCACGATGATGATGTCTTCGCCCGGGTCCTTGCCCGCGGCCTTGATGGACTCGACGGCGCCCAGCGCCATGTCGTCGTTGTGCGCCCAGAGGATGTCGATGTCCGGATAGGCCTTGAGGTAGCTCTCCATGACCGCCTGGCCTTCGGCACGGGTGAAGTTGCCGGTCTGGGTCGCGATGACCTTCAGGTTCGGGTAGTTCGGGAGCATCTCCATGATGCCCTGCTGGCGGTCGGAGGCGGCGGCGGAGCCCGTGGTGCCCTCGAGGATGACCACGTTCATCTCCTCGCCCGCGCGGCCGATCTTCTCCAGGTAGTTGGCCGTCCAGATGACGACCCTGCGGCCTTCCTCCACGAAGTCACCGCCGAACGCGGCGTTGTACTCGATGTTGTCCAGGGTGGCCTGCTCGGGAATACGGTCGACCAGGATCAGCGGGATCTCGGCCTCGTTGACTTCCTTGAGGACCTCGTCCCAGCCGGTGGAGACCACGCCGGTGAACAGGATGTAGTCCACGCCCTGGGAGATGAAGTTGCGAAGCGCCTTGACCTGGTTCTCCTGGCGCTGCTGCGCGTCGTCGTACACCAGGTCCCAGCCCTCGGCGGCCACGGCGGCCTTGATGCTGTCGGTGTTCGCGGTGCGCCAGTCAGACTCCTGGCCGATCTGGGTGAAGCCGATGGTGACGGCCTGCGCGCCTGCGATGCCGAGCAGCATCACCAGCGCCAGGGACAGGGTGAGCAGTTTCTTCATGCGGTTGTGCCCTCCGTTTTCGATTTTGGCATCCACGATGCCTTCGGCCGCATTATAGCACTATTTCCGGAAAATGGAAGATTCGGAAATTAAGTTAACGATTTTTCCTTTGCTTGGATTGGACGGATTTCAGCGCCTTCGGGTGATAAAACGTTTCACCGAGCCGATAAACGGTTATCCAATCGGGATTGACGTGAACAAACCATCCCCGCGCGCATCTGTCGGGGAACGCGCCCAACCGGGACGCAAACTGCCCGCTGTTCGGCGCCGGGCTGTATCGGAACACTTCATTGGTGTATATTGGACGCAAATATGGATATGGGCGGACGAAGCGCCGCCGTCCGTCCGTTGGTTATCCGAAGACCCGACAGGAGGCATATACGATGAAGAAGTTGCTTGCCATCGCCGTTTGCCTGACACTGCTGGCCCCTGCGCGGCCGGGGTCCCTCGCGGCATCCGCGGGCGCGGTGCATCTCGCCGCGGGGTACGGTCACTTGATTGCGCTGCCCGGCGACGGGAGTTGCCTGGCGTTCGGGGACAACGCCTTCGGGCAGTGCGAGGTGGACGGGTGGGAGAACGTGACCGCGGCCGACGCCGGTATACGGCACACGGTCGCGCTGCTGGAAGACGGCACCGCCGTCGCCTGCGGAGACGACACGTACGGCCAATGCGGCGTCGAGGGCTGGACGGACCTCGTCGCCGTCGCCGCCGGGGACTGGCACACCGTCGGCCTCAGGAGCGACGGCACCTGCGTGGCTGTCGGGGTCAGCGATGTTTCCACCTCCCGGATGGACGCGGCGTACAATCCCTGCGACGTAGGCGGATGGACGGGCGTGAGGGCCATCGCGGCGGGCAGGAACCTCACCCTTGCGCTGCGCGAAGATGGCCGGGTGGAGGCGTGCGGACAGATTGACCCGGAGGAAATCTACCGGGAATACACGGCGGAGGACGGCAGCAGGGCGGCGGCCGGCACCTCAACCTGGCTGGACGTCGCGGCGGTCCGCGTGACGGGGGCGGGTGCCGCGCTCGCGTTGTTCGCGGACGGCACCTGTGACTATGAGGGGTACGACGAGGGGCTGCTGCCCAGCGAGGGCTTGTGCGGCGTCTGCCACCCGGGCATCGACCGCTTCCTCGCGGCGGAACCGCATTCCTTCCCGTGGTGGACCGGCATCGCGGCGCTGCACTCGGGATGGGCGGCCACCATTGGCTTGCGCGCGGACGGCAGCGTTCTCGTCGCGGGATATGACAGGGTGGGGCTGCGCGCCTGCGAGGGGTGGGGCGGCATCACCGAAATCGCCGTGGGCGGCAGCTTCGTCGCGGGCCTGGCGAGCGACGGGTCGCTGAACATCGCGGGGTTCATGCCCGGGGAGGAGTTGCGCGGCCTGAACACCTGGAGCGGCGTCCGGCAGCTCGCCTCGCCCGCGCTGCGGTACGGGTACCACGTGTTGGGCATACGCGAAGGCGGCGAGACCCTGGCGTGGAGCTATTGGGAGGAAGTGGAGCGCTGGGCGGATGAAGTCACCGGGTCCGTCCTGGGCTGGGAAGGCGTGCGCAAGCTCGCCACCGCGAGCGAGTTCGCGGCCGCCCTGCTGGAGGATGGCACAGTGCGGACCTCGGACCCGGAAACCGCAGACACGACCGCGTGGACGGACATCACGGACATCGCCGTTGGCGAGAGCGCGCCGCCCGCCGGGGAGGACCCGGAGGGGACGAACCCCGCGCCATTTGTCATCGGCCTGAAGGCGGACGGAACCTGCGTCGCGGCGGGTGACAACAGCTTTGGCCAGTGCGACGTGGGCGGGTGGAGCGGAATCGTATCCGTGGCGGCCGGCAACGGCTGCGCCTTCGGGGTGCGTGAGGACGGCATGGTGCTGTCGGCGGGGGACAACCTGTTCGGGCAGCGTGACGTGGAGGGCTGGACCGATATCGTGTCCGTGGCCTGCGGCATCGGGCACACGATAGGGCTGAAACTAGACGGTACGTTGGTTGCCTGCGGGGATGATTCGTTCGGGCAATGCGATGTCGGCGAGTGGGAGAACGTCACCCAGGTCGCGGCCGGGGCATGGCACACAGCCGCGCTGCTGGACGACGGCAGGTGTATCGCGGCGGGAAACAACCGGATGCTTGACGAGTTTTCAGGCGAGCCGACGCGCAATACCGGCGGCCAGACGGACGTCGAAGGCTGGGCGGGCATCGCCGGCATCGCGGCGGGGTACGCCTTCACCGCGGGCATCCGGGCGGACGGCACGCTCGCATTGGCCGGATTCGGCAGGGCGGACCTGTCGGCGCTGGAAGGATTACGGCTGCTGGAGGATGTCGCGGCGCTGACCCCGCCGTCCGGGCCTGTGCCGGGCCCGCGCGCGGAAAGGATCCGGGCCGAAATCAGCGCTGCGCGGGCAGACTACCTCGCCTGCCTCGAGTTGTCAGCGCGGAGGGACGCCCTCGCGCGGGAAATCAAGGCGGAGCATCCGGAATTTGACGAGGTGTTCAGTTTCCACAAGGGGCTCGCGCTCGCGCAGGGCGCGGACGGGATGTACGGGCTCGTGAGTGAGGACGGGAGCGTAGTCCTGCCATTGCAGTACGCATGGATCGAGCGTACTTCGGCAGAAGGCATGAGCGCGGTGGCGGACAGCGGCCACAACATCGGCTTCATTGATGAAACGGGCGTCCTGCGCGTGCCGTGCCGCTATGATATGGCGAACGACTTTGCGGATGGGTTCGCACCCGTCGCAAAAGGACAGTGGCCGATCCCTGCGTGGAAAGGCTTCGTGGACCGCGACGGCCGGGAATACACGAAGGCGGAGCTGGCCCTGCTGCGCCCGGATTACGACTTCGACCCCGCGGAGGATATTGAAGGGGAACCGACGGGGCCGCTTTACCTGTTCTCCGTCCCCGAGGACGTGGGGGACCATACGCCCGCGCTGTACGGGTACAGGGACGCCGCGGGCGAAACCGTGCTGCCCGCGATGTACGACCTCGCGTTGGAGTTTTCTGAAGGCCTCGCGACGGTCTGGATCAACGACGTGAGAGGCCTTGTCAACGAGCGGGGCGAAGTCGTCAGCGGCCTGGAACTGGACCGGGGCCTGCTGCAGTATTTCGGATATCAGGCGCCGTAGGCTTTCCACGCGGCGCGCCGCTGTATTGCGCGACATCTTTGGTGTATATTGGATGCCAACACGGCATAGGGGGCGAGCACGCCCGGGGGCATCACAGGAAAAGGAGAAGGAACATGAGCACGAAGACCAAGGCCTGGCTGAACCTCGCGCTGTACTTCCTGACCATCGGCGTCAACGCGCTGGGCGCGTTCGGGGTCATCAACGGCATGTCCCAGCGGGAGGTGTCGGACAAGTACCCGACGCTCATCACGCCCAGCCCCTTCACGTTCAGCATCTGGAGCGTCATCTACCTGCTGCTGCTCGCCGCCCTCCTGTGGATGGCCTTGCGCAGCGAAGAGCCGCACGCCGCGCGGCTCATCGAACGCATCAGCGTCCCCTTCTGGTCTGTCAGCGCGCTCAACATCCTGTGGATCGTCGCGTTCTCCTACGAGCTCGTCGGCCTCTCGACGCTGTTCATCCTCGCGCTGGTGGTCTGCCTGGCGTGGCTGGTGCTGCGCATCCCGCGGCCCGAGGTGTTCATGGAAAGGGTCAACTCGCTCGGGTTCGGTCTGTACACGGGATGGCTCGTCATCGCGACGGTCGTGAACGTGGCGGCGTTCCTCGTGCAGATCGGCTGGGACGGCTTCGGCATCGCCGCCGCCACCTGGGCGGTCATCATCCTGGTCGTCTCGTTCGCCGTGGCGATGCTCATCCTGCTGCGCCTGCAGCACGCCGCGGTGCCCGTGCCGCTGGCCTGGGCGTACTTCGGCATCTGGCAGGCGCACCGCGCGGGCGGCGCCTTCAACAACCAGTACCCAACCATCGGCATCGTGGCGCTGGTCCTCGCCGGGGCGTACCTCGCCGTCGCGGTGTACAAGTTCGTGCGAAACGACATGTGCTCGCTGCCCCGGTCCCGCGCCGCGAACGCGGCCGGCTGACAAGGGGACGGGCGCAGTCAACCCACCGCAGCCGAAACCGCCTTTCGGGGCGGTTTTCCTGCGCCGTGCCCAGCGGCAGCCGCGTGGCAGGCGAACCCGGAGGGATGCTGCCGTCCGCCGCCCCTCTCCGCGGGCCATTGGAAAGGCGGGGCCCGAAGGCACCCGCCGAACCGGGGGCGATAAAGGCGGCCATCCGTGGACAGCCGCCAATCTATCATAAAGGGGCGCGCAGGGCTCCTGTACACAACACAGGCCGTCTCATTCACCCAACGCGCCCCCCGGCGCCTGACGTACCTTCCAGGTACCCCCCTCGTCAAGCGGAGCATCAGCTCCGGCACCGTCACCCGCGCATGCTTAAGACGTCAGAGTTCATCCGCTTTTCGCTTCATCCCCCGCCGGGTGTACCTCGATGGTACCCCAGTCGAAACCGCTGAAACGCCTTGGAACGAAAAACCGACAAAATTTTTCTTTTTGTATTTTTTTCAGCACAATCCGCTGCATTGACGGCCAAGGCGTGGTTTGACGCCCCTGCCGCGCCCGGATACCATATAGAAAGGACGTTATTGACGGAGGAAATCATGGGCGAGGCGCCGGAATACGGCCGGGAAGCCGGGGTCATGGACATGGCGGACAGCCGCGAGGCGCGCGCCGCGCGCCAGGCGGAGCTGCTGCGGGAGCACGGCGGGTGCCTGGTGAGCCTGACGATGAACGTCGCCGGGCCGGTCAAGCTGAACCCGGACGTCGCCCGCGCGTTCCATGAGGGCGTGCGGATGCTGCGCGACGCGCTGGCGGCCCACCGGCTGGAAGTGATATATGAGGAAGCCCGGCTTCCCTTCACCGGGCCGGAGGCGTTCCTGTGCGTGCGGGCGGACGCGGCGGCCGTCAAGCGGCTGGCCTGCGCCATGGAGGAGCGGGACGCGCTGGGCCGCCTGCTGGACGCGGACGTGCTGCGTGCGGACGGGGAAAAGGTCTCCCGCGCGGAAATCGGCCTGCCCCCGCGCCGCTGCCTGGTGTGCGGGGGGCCCGCCGCCCCCTGCGCCGCGGGCCGGCGGCACCCGGCGGCGGAGGTGTTCCAAAAGGCCCTGGACATCATCCGGGCGCATTTCGCCGCGAAGTTCGCCGACGATACAGCCTCCCTGGCGGTGCGTGCCCTGCTCTACGAGCTCGCCGTCACGCCCAAGCCCGGCCTCGTGGACCGCGCGAACAGCGGCTCCCACCCGGACATGGACTTCTTCCACTTCACCGCCAGCGCCGCCGCGCTGTTCCCCTACTTCCGCACATGCGCGGCCCTGGGCATGGAACACGGCGCGACGGCGGAGTGCTTCGCACGGCTGACGACGGAGGGCGCGCTCGCGGAGGGCGCCATGCTGCGCGCCACGGGCGGGGTCAACACCCACAAGGGCGCCATCTTCACGCTGGGCATCCTGTGCGCCGCCGCGGGCAGCCTGCACGGGGCGGGCGAGCCCCTCACGCCCGGGGGCCTGTCCGCCGCCAGCGCGCGCATGACGGCGCGGGCATTGGAGGAGGAGCGGGCGGGCGC
>DATHTQ010000268.1:0-10389 GCA_035463055.1 Candidatus Limnocylindria bacterium | reverse complement strand
ACTCGCCCCCGTCCTTTTTGGGCCAGTACTCGTCCAGCAGTTTATCGCTGATGCGCTTCATCTCGCCTCTCGGCAGGATGCGCAGCAGCTCCCACCCCAGGTCCAGCGTCTCCTGGATGCTGCGGTCCGTCGTGTATCCCTGGGAGACGTAGCGCCGCTCGAACGCGTCGGAGAACGCAGCGTATTTTTTGTCCAGGTCGGTCAGCGACGCCTCACCCAGGATGACGGCCAGCTCCTTGGCGTCCTTGCCGCGGGAGTAGGCCGCGAACAGCTGGTTCATCGTGGCGGCGTGGTCGCGCCGGGTCTTTCCCTCGCCGATGCCCTTGTCCTTGAGGCGCGACAGGCTGGGCAGCGCGTCGATGGGCGGGGTGATGCCCTTGTGGTGCAGGTCGCGGCTAAGGATGATCTGCCCCTCGGTGATGTACCCCGTCAGGTCCGGGATGGGGTGCGTCTTGTCGTCCTCCGGCATGGAGAGGATGGGGATCTGCGTGATGGAGCCCTTCTTCCCGATGATGCGCCCCGCCCGCTCGTACATGCCGGCGAGGTCGGTGTACAGGTAGCCGGGGTAGCCGCGCCGCCCGGGCACCTCGCGCCTGGCGGCGGACACCTCGCGCAGCGCCTCGGCGTAGTTGGTCATGTCGGTCATGATGACCAGCACGTGCATCCCCTTTTCGTACGCGAGGTATTCCGCGGCAGTCAGCGCCATGCGCGGGGTGGAGATGCGCTCCACCGCCGGGTCATTGGCGAGGTTCATGAACAGCACCGCGTGCTCGATGGCGCCGGTGCGCCTGAAGTCGCTGATGAAGTAGTCCGCCTCCTCGAACGTGATGCCGATGGCGGCGAACACGACGGCGAACTGCTCCTCCTGCCCCAGCACCTTCGCCTGGCGGGCGATCTGGGTGGCCAGCTGCGAGTGCGGGAGGCCGGACCCCGAAAACACGGGCAGCTTCTGCCCGCGCACCAGGGTGTTGAGGCCGTCGATGACCGAGATGCCGGTCTGGATGAATTCGCTGGGGTAGTCCCTGGCGGTGGGGTTGATGGGCGCGCCGTTGATGTCCAGCCGCATTTCAGGGATGATTTCCGGGCCGCCGTCCTTGGGGCTGCCCATGCCGTCGAACACGCGCCCGAGCATGTCCATGGAGACCGGCAGCTGGATGCCGCGGCCCAGGAAGCGCACCGCGCTGGTGTCCATGCGCAGGCCCTGGCTGGACTCGAACATCTGCACCAGCGCCCTGTCGCCGTTGACCTCCAGGACCTTCCCGCGCCGGGCGGAGCCGTCCTGCAGGCGCACCTCGACCAGCTCGTTGTAGGACACGCCCTCGACGTGGTCCACCAGCATCAGGGGGCCCACCAGTTCGCGGATGGTGCGGTATTCCTTGAGCATCTTACATCCCTCCCCGGTTGATGAGCGCGTTGGTTTCCCGGGCGAGCTGCTCCTCGATCTCGGGGAAGACGGCGATTTCGTCCTCGGGGATGTACTTGGCGCGGCCTATGCGCTCCCGCACGGGCATGCCGATGACGTCCGACAGGTTGACCCCGCTCTCCAGCGCCATGCCGCCCTTCTTGCCGTACTCGAGGATGAGGCGCAGCATCATGTACTGCTTGGGGAGCGAGGTGTAAGTGTCCACGTCGTCGAACGCGTTCTGGTGCAGGTAGTCCTCGCGGATGGAGCGGGCGACCTCCATGGTCAGCCTGTCCTTCCAGCCCAGCGCGTCGGTGCCGACCAGGCGGACGATCTCCTCCAGCTCGCTCTCCTCCTGCAGGATGCGCATCGCCTCGCGCGCCAGCTCGTTCCATTCCGGCGATACGTTGTCCACGTACCAGTCCCCCAGCGTCTGCACGTACAGCGAATAGGACTGCAGCCAGTCGATGGCGGGGAAGTGCCTGCGGTATGCCAGCGACGCGCTCAGTCCCCAGAACACCTTGACGATGCGCAGCGTCGCCTGGGACACCGGCTCAGAGATGTCGCCGCCCGGAGGTGACACCGCGCCGATCGCGGTGATGGAGCCGCGCCGCGCGTCCGCGCCCAGGCAGTTGACCAAACCCGCGCGCTCGTAGAACTCCGCGATGCGGCTGGATAGGTAGGCGGGGTAGCCTTCCTCGCCGGGCATCTCCTCCAGGCGGCCGCTCATCTCGCGCAGCGCCTCGGCCCAGCGGCTGGTGGAGTCCGCCATGATGGCGACGCGGTAGCCCATGTCGCGGAAGTATTCCGCGATGGTGATGCCGGTGTAGATGGACGCCTCGCGCGCCGCTACGGGCATGTCGGAGGTGTTGGCGATGAGCACCGTGCGCTTCATCAGCGACTCGCCGGTGCGCGGGTCGTGCAGCTCCGGGAACTCCATGAGCACGTCGGTCATCTCGTTGCCGCGCTCGCCGCAGCCGACGTAGACGATGATGTCCGCGTCCGCCCACTTGGCCAGCTGGTGCTGCACGACCGTCTTGCCGCTGCCGAACGGCCCGGGGATGGCGGCAACGCCGCCGGAGGCGATGGGGAAGAACGTGTCCACGACGCGCTGCCCGGTCACCATCGGCGCCTGCGGATACACCTTTTCCTTGTAGGGGCGGCCCTGGCGCACCGGCCAGCGCTGCATCATCGTCAGGGGCACTTCCCGCCCGCCCTCGCCTTCCAGAACACAGACGGGGTCGTTCACCGTCGCCATGCCGCCCCTAACGCTGCGCACCGTGCCGGACACGCCCGGGGGCACCATGACCCTGTGCTCGATGACCGGGCTTTCCTGCACGGTGCCCAGCACGTCGCCGGGGCCGACCCTGTCACCCGCCTTTACTTTCGGGGCGAAGTCCCACTGCCGCTCGGGATCGAGGGAGGGGACGCGCACGCCGCGGGTGATGCGGTCGCCCGCCTGCTCGCGGATGCGGTGCAGGGGGCGCTGGATGCCGTCATAGATGGAGCTGATGAGCCCGGGCCCGAGCTCCAGGGACAGCGGGGCGTCCAGGCTCTCCACCGGGGCGCCCGGCCCAAGGCCGCTGGTCTCCTCGTATACCTGGATGGAGGCACGGTCGCCGCGCAGCTCCAGGATCTCGCCGATGAGGCCCTCCCCGCCGACGCGCGCCATGTCGTACATCCGGGCGCCCTGCATGCCCTCGGCGACGATGAGCGACCCCGCCACCTTGACGATCCTTCCCTGGGCCATCCTACATTCCCTCGTTTCTGTCCTGGCGGAGCAGTATGTCCGCCCCGATTGCCTTGATGACGTAGTCCCTGAGGAGCTGCGCCCCGTACCCGTCCGTGCCGCGCACGCCGGGGACCGGGATGACGGCGGTGCCGGGCTCCCGCTCGTAGCGGGACAGCGCCTCCGGGTTCATGCGCGCCGCGGCCTCCGTGATGAAGATGATGGGCACGCCCTCGCGGCTCAACCGGTTCAGCGCCTTGGCGACCTCGTCCGGCGTCGCGGCGGGGACGGTTTCCGCGCCGATGGCCTTGAATGCCAGGATGGCGTCCTCCTCGCCCACGGCGCCCATGCGCAGCCTATCCGCCATACGCTTCACGCAGCCTTTCGCGGATGGTTTCCTGCGGGAAGGCGTTGAGCTTCCCCGTCAGGACCAGGCGGACCGCAGCCGCCTCCCGCTCGCGGGCGAGCAGGTCGCCGATGAGCACCTCCGGCGCCTCCGGGGAGAAGCGGTAAGGCCTGAAATGCGTGAGCAGACGGTCGTCCATCGCCTTCTCCAGCGCCGGGATGGCGCGCGCGTCCGCCGCGGCGGCGAGCAGCGCGGTGCGCACCGCCCCGCCAAGCCCAGGCAGCAGCGCAGCCAGGCGCTCGGGCCTGCCCTCCAGCGCCTTCCACTGCGCGTCCGTGACGCTTCCGCCGGGGAGCAGCGTGTCCATGAACTCCGCGTGCGGCCTTCCCATGGCGCGCAGGCGCAGCCAGGAGATGGCGTTCTGCAGGTCCGCCAGCTCGGTGAAATACCGGACCGCGGCGGCGGAGCCCGATTGCGCCACCATCTGCTTGGCCAGCAGGAACAGCCCCCTGTCGATGACGACGTCCACCAGGCGCGCGTCGTCCGACGCGGCCAGGCGCTTTTCCAGCTCGTTCATCGCGTCCTTGAGCGGCTCCGGCAGGATGCGGTACACGCGGTCCGCCACCGCGTGGCGAAGCGCCTCGACGTCCATCGTGCCGCACCGGGACAGCCCCTCGGGCGCCTGGCCCAGCATCCTGGCCTTGACCAGCGCCTTGAGGTTCTGCGCGTCGTGGCGCAGCAGGAACGCGTCGGTGAGCCCCGGCTGGGGCGTCAGCGCGCGCAGGCGGGCGCACGCCTCCTCCGTCATGCGGACGGACAGGCGGACCACGTCGTCCTCCGGCGTCACCGCCCAGCCCATTTCCGTGAGCGTCGCGCGGGCCTCCGCGTACCCCGGGGCGGCCACCAGCCGTTCCAGCTGCGCGTTGCTCAGCGGCCTGCGGGCCTGCGCGCGGACCCGGGCGACGGCATAGGGGCGGCTCATCTGCGGCATGCGCGCCCTCAGCCTTCCCCGCCGGGGAACAGCACGGACGCGGCCAGCGCCTCCAGGTCCTCCCGGCGGCTTTCCACCAGCGCCTCGAAGGTGCAGTGGGTCTGGCTTCCCTCGCCGCGCAGGACGATCCCGCACACGCCGGGGACCTCCTCGCCGCTGTCCGCCAAGCTGCCCGGTTTCCCGGCGTCCCGCAGCGCCGCGTTGGCGCGCCCGATGAAGTCCGGCGTATAGAACGCGCGGTTGAGGGAGCCGGGCATCAGCCGCTCGTCCCCGCGGGCGTTGGCCTTCAGCATCTCCAGCATGACGCCGGCCACCTGCTCCGCCGGCAGCGCGCGCAGGCGCTCCAGCGCGGTGTGCAGCGCTTCGCGGATGAGGCCCAGGCGTGACGCCAGCACGGCGCGCCGCTGCTCCATGCCCGCCATGCGCAGCATGCGCTCGGCCAGGCGCTCGCCTTCGGCGTGCGCCTGCCGCAGCGTCTCCTCCATCTGGTCGTCCGCCCGGCGGTCGGACTCCTCGCGGATGGAGAGCACCTTGTCGTGCGCCTCCCGCAGGGCGTCTTCCGCGGCCTTCCGGGCTTCCTTGCGGATGAGGTCGATGATTGGTTTCGCGTCCAGCGTGCTCATGCCTTACAGCGCGATGCCGTTGACCATCAGGAAGGAGGCCAGCAGCGCAAGGACGGCGTAGGTCTCGACCAGGACGACCATCGTGATCGCCTTGCCCGACATGTCGGGGTGCTGGCCGACCATCAGCATCGCCGCCATCGCGGCCTTGCCCTGGTACATCGCGGAGAACAGCCCGACGAACGCGATGGGCAGCACGGCGCCGACGAACCCAAGCCCCTGCTCCAGCGTGATGGGGACCATCGCGCCGCCCAGGATGCCGGTCTTGACCAGGATGATGACCGCGATGAGGAAGCCGTAGATGCCCTGCGTACCCGGAAGGATCTGCAGCACCGTCATCTTGGGGTTGATTTCGGGGTTCTCCGAGGAGACGCCCGCCGAGGTCTGCCCGGCCATGCTGACGCCGGCCGCGGACCCCCACCCCGCGAGGAGAACGGAAAGCGCGGCTGCCAGAAGGGTGATGCTCTGCCCGATGGTCATGATGAAGCCCTCCAACGTATCGTTCCGGGAATTGGTATGCCTGTCAGGTGTCCGCCACGCGGTGGTACCGCGGGGTATAGCGCAGGGGGTTGAACGCGGTCCCGCCCTCCTGGTAGAACTTGCTGAAGAACTCGATGTACTGCAGCCTCGCCGCGTGCACGTAGGCCCCGAGGATGTTGATGGCGGCGTTGAACAGGTGGACGCCCACGAAAATGATGGGCCCGACGATCCAGCCGATGATGCCGCCGGACATCACCATGCCCACGAGCTGGTTGACGACCATGCCGATGACCCCGGTCGCCAGCCCCATGCCGAACAGGCGCATGTAGCTGAGCAGGTCCGACAGCCACCCAGTGATCCCGTACAGCGCGCCCAGGCCGGACAGCACGCGCTTGAACGGGTTCCTGGTCTTGTTGCGCGCGGAGAACAGCAGCACGATCCCCGCTCCCGCGATGGCCATCCATGTCCCGACAGCCGACGTGCTGGGCAGCGCGAGGAGGCCGATGCCCACGACCAGCAGCATCCAGCTGACCTGGTCGTATATGGCGTCCAGCCACCGGCCCTGCCGGACGTTCTGGACGATGCCAAGTACCAGGCCCGCGAACAGGTGCAGCGCGCCCAGCGCGGCGCACATCAGCATGACGGGCAGCGAGTTGTTGATGGGGTCGAACACCGAGGGCCACGGCGTGAAGCCGAACCAGGTGTTGTAGAGCGCGCCCCATACGATGGTGAACAGCCCGCCCAGCATGATGACGCGGAAAATCCGCTTCCCCGCCGGAGAAGGCTTGAGGATGCGGATGAGCACGGGCACCAGCAGCGCCATCATGATGCCGTAGCCGGCATCGGACACCATCATGCCGAAGAAGCAGGCGAAGAACGGCGCCAGCACGCGGGTCGGGTCCAGGGACCCTGGGGCGGGCAGCGCGAAACCGCCGACCACCGCCTCGAACGGCTGGGCCAGAGCAGGGTTGTGCAGCAGGACCGGCGGCACCTCCCCCTCTTCCGGGTCTCGCAGCGCGGCCTGCGCCATCGGGAACTTGAGGCGCAGCGTCTCCGTGACCGACGGGGCGAGGCGGGCGGGCACCCACCCGCTCAGCAGCGCCGCGGACCCCGTCCTCGCGGAGCCCTCCTCGGCGACGAGGCGTGCGCGGCGCGCCACCAGGCCGTCGTGCGCGGCACGAAGGCGCGGCAGGTCCGCGGCCAGCGCGTCCATCTCCCCCTCTAGGCCCCGCATCTCCTCCCGCGCGGCGTCCATCCGCCCGGCTGCGAGCCGCGCCGCTTCCGCCGGCGTATCTTCGCCCAGGGCAAGGTCCGCGCGCTGGAAGCCGATGCCGCGCAGGGCGGCGGCGAACTCCTCGGCATGGCTGCGGTGAACGACGGCAACGAAATGCGCGGCGTCACGGTCCGTTCCCACTATCTGGACAGACGCGGGCCTGCCCTCCCAGGCGTTCTGGAGTTCTCCCAGGCCCGCGGCGGCGGCCGTCCCGAGGAACACCCGCGCGCTGGCGGTGTCCCGCAGCATGCTGCCCGGAACGTCCAGCCCGTGCCAGGGGGCCAATTGGTCCATGCGCAGCTGCAACCCGGTCATTTCCCCGCGCAGCTCCCCCGCGCGCCGCTCCAGCCCCTCCAGCGCCTCGATGACGCCTTGTACGTCGGGGCCGTCCGCCTCTTCCATCTCCTCCGGCTGCAGCGCGGGCAGGGGGCGGAACATGGACTGCTTCACGCGGTCGAACCGGGACAGCTTGGAGATGGCCCACCGCACGCGCGCGAGGGCGGCGTCGGTATCGTTCAGCCGCGGCATGGGGGCGGCGGGCGCTTCCGCGCCTTCCGCGGGCTTCACGCCGGTCAGCTGCAGGCAGCCCAAACGCTGCAGCAGGCGCAGGGCGCCGTCCTGGTCGCCCCGGGGAAGGAGGATGTCCATCCGCTTCATGTCAGCGATGGCCATCCAGCACCTCTTTCAGTATTGCTTCGGCGGCCTGTTCCAGCCTGGCGCGCGCGGGCGCAAGGGCATCGTACGCCTTCCCGGCAGCTTCCCCCGCCTGTTCGCCGATTTCCTGTTCCGCACGGGCGCGGTATTCCTCCAGCACGCGCTGGTATGCCCCGCGCCGCTCCACGGCCGCCTTTCGCTCGCGCTCCCGGGCGGCGGACTCGGCGTTCTTGATGACTTCGTTGGCCTCGTCGTAGGCCTCCCGCAGGGATTGGGCCGCCAGACGCTCTTCCTCGAGAATGGCCTTGAGCACATGCTCGGACATCGCTTCACCTCACAGAAACCCAAAGCATAAAGTACGCTTTCCGGACGCCAAAGTCAAGTTGGGAACACGCTTGCTTGCGTACGCGCGCGGATGCTGATATACTCCCAAACGGCCACGATGCTGAAAGGATGGTTTGTACATGTTGGATTGGCTTTTCTCCCTCCCCACCGCGCTCGCGGAGACCGCGGGGGCTGCGGTGGTGACGGATCCGGCGGCAGGCGAGCAGGTCGGCGGCCTGGCTTCGCTGGTATCCATGTTCCTGCCGATGATCCTGATCGTCGGCGTGTTCTATTTCCTCATGATCCGCCCGCAGCGCAAGAAGGACAAGAAGGTCAAGGACATGCTTGCCGCGCTCAAGCCGGGCGACCGCATCTGCACCATCGGCGGCATCTACGCCACCATCAAGGGCCTGCGCGAGAACGAGGTCATCCTTTCCGTAGGCCGCGACAATACCGAGATCGTGGTCGCGCGCTGGGCGATCCGCAACGTCGAGGAAGTGTCCGTCGAGAACGAGGGCGAGCTGCTGACCTGAGCCGCCTCAGGCACGCACGAAGCGCCCAGCGTCCCTGGGCGCTTTCTGCATCGCCGGAAGAATGGAATGAGGAAACATGATGAGGATTGACGGGAGGGCCGCGGACGGGCTTCGCCCCTGCGCCATCCAGCCGGGGTTCGTCGGCACCGCGCACGGCAGCTGCCTGATTTCCTTCGGCGGCACGCGCGTCATCGTGACCGCGTCGGTGGAGGATGGGGTCCCGCCCTTCCTCAGGGGGAAGGGCCGGGGCTGGCTGACCGCGGAGTACGCGATGCTGCCCGCGTCCACCGGGCGGCGCAAGGCGCGCGACGGCGTCAAGAAGGACGGCCGCGGGGTGGAGATCAGCAGGCTCGTCGGCCGCGCGCTGCGCCAGGCGGTGGACCTGTCGCGCCTGGGCGAGCGGACAGTCACCATCGACTGCGACGTGCTGGAGGCCGACGGCGGCACCCGCACCGCGGCCATCACCGGGGGGTTCGTGGCGCTTTGCCTGGCTGTCAGGAGGCTGTTGGAATCGGGCTCGCTGAAGGAGTCCCCCATCGTCACGCAGGTGGCTGCGGTGAGCTGCGGGCTGCTGGGCGGGGAGGCGCTGCTGGACCTGTGCTACGAGGAAGACAGCCGCGCGCAGGCGGACGCCAATTTCGTGCTGAACGGAGACATGGACATCATCGAGGTCCAGGGCAACGGCGAGGGCGGAGCCTTTGGGGAGGACAAGCTGCTGGCCATGCTGGCCCTCGCGAAGCGCGGAGCGGCGCGGCTGATGGAAATCCAGCGCGAGGCCCTGGGCGACGCCGCGGCGCTCATCGGGCAGAAGCAGACGCTGGTGCTCGCGACCTCCAACGATGGCAAGGTGCGGGAGCTTCGCGCGATGCTGGGCGACAGGTACCGCGTCGTGTCCATGCGCGAAGCAGGATTCGCAGGGGACGTGGAGGAGACCGGAGCGACATTCGCGGAGAACGCCGCGATCAAGGCCGAGGCCGTGCGCGACGCGACGGGGTACCTGTCGCTCGCGGACGACTCCGGGCTGGAGGTGGACGCGCTTGGCGGCGCGCCCGGCGTGTACAGCGCCCGGTACGCAGGCGAGGAGCGCGACGAGGAGAAAAACCGCCTCCTGCTGCAGAAGACCATGGAAGGCGTCGAAAACCGCGCCGCGCGCTTTGTCAGCGCCCTTGCGCTGGCGTCGCCGTTCGGCCCGACGCGCGTCTTCACCGGGACCTGCGAGGGGACCATCGCAGATGCGCCGCGCGGCACGGGCGGGTTCGGGTACGACAGCCTGTTCGTCTGGCGCGACGGGAGGACGTTCGCGGAGCTCTCCCCGCAGGAGAAGGACTCCGTGAGCCACCGCGCCCGCGCGATGGAACAGCTGCAAAAAGCCCTGGGACAGCCCGGCGCGGACGCGCCCTGAAGGGAGGCTTGGGGATGAGGCTGCTGCTGGTGAGCGACTCGCACGGGTCCGCGCGGAACCTGGAGCTGCTGCTTAAAAGGATCGAGGAAATGGGGAAGCCGGACGCCATCCTCTTCGCGGGCGACGGGGTGGCGGACATGGAATGGCTGGCGGGCGTCGCCCCTATCCATATGGTCACGGGCAACCGTGACCCGTACACCCCGGGCGTCCCCGCCGAGCAGCTGCTCACCTTCGGGAAGGCGGACGTCTACCTCACCCACGGCGACCGTCACCGCGCCAAGATCGCCCTGTCCATGCTCGCCCAGGACGCGGGCAGCCGCGGGGCAGCCGCCTGCGTCTACGGCCACACCCACGTGCAGCGTGCCGACACGATGGCGGGCGTCCTGCTCGTCAACCCCGGCGCCCTGCGCAGCGGGGCGTATGCGACGCTGGACGTTGGCCCAAGCGGCGAGCTCACGCCGTCGTTCCACCGCCTGGAAGAGGGCTGACGGCGCTGCGCCTAACAGGATAACGGCGGATGAGCGAAGCGGCGGGATTACCCCGCCGCTTTAACCTTATCTCCGTGTCCTGCCTATTCCGGGTTCGCCGCCCCGCCGTTCCCGCCCTGCGGTCCGGGCCCGCTGGAGTAGCGGGAA
>DATHTQ010000267.1:0-13918 GCA_035463055.1 Candidatus Limnocylindria bacterium | reverse complement strand
CACCATGTTCTACAGGTCGCAGAGCAAGATCGAGCAGGACCACATCCTCAAGGCGTTCACGTTCGAGCTGTCGCGCGTCAAGCGGGAGGAGATACGCCGCAACGTCGTCGACATGTTCGCCAACGTGGACATGGAGCTGGCGTCGAAACTGGCCGAGAACCTGGGCCTTGGCAAGCCGGACCCGCAGGCGGGCTTCGCGCCCGACGGGACGCCCCCGGGCGAGATGAAGGACTTCGTGTCCCCGGCGCTGTCCATGATGAACACGCCGTTCCTGCCCGACACCCTCAAGGTGGCGCTGTTCCTGCCGGACAAAAAGGCCGCTCGCGTGAAGCGCGTCATGCAGGCGCTGAAGGATGCCAACGCCGTCCCGAAAATCATCGGCCCGCAGGTGGGCAGGCTGGACGACGGCCAGGCAATCCACCATTCCCACCTCTCCGCCTACCCGGTGCAGTTCGACGCGCTGGTCATCGTGGAGCCGGAGGAGATGAACCCCGAGTTCCGCCTCCAGGCCGAGATCTGGGCCGCGGAGACGTTCCGGCACTACAAGCCGCTCTGGGTAATTGGAAAAGGCGAGGGGTACGTGAAGCCCCCGATGCTGAAGGAGCCGGGCGTGCTGCAGGGCGACGCGGGCCGCGCGGCGGACTTCGTCCAGCTGCTCGCCAGGCACCGCTTCTGGGAGCGCAACATCGGCGTGAGCTGACGTTTCATGGCGATCCGGCCCCGCGCGGCGCGTGCTTCGCGGGGCCCCGCCTTTGCCCGCGGCGCCGTCCGGTGTATGATGGGAGGCAAAGCGGGGGTGCAAACTGGATGAAGATGACGATGCGCTGGTTCGGCGACAAGTTCGACACGGTGAAGCTGTGGCAGATCCGCCAGGTCCCGGGCGTCGTGGGGGTCATCAGCACGCTGTACGACGCGCTGCCGGGGGAGGACTGGGACGCGGGCGCCGTCGCCGCGCTCAAGGCCCAGGTCGAGGAGGCGGGACTGCAGCTCCTGGGCATCGAGAGCGTCAACGTGCACGACGCCATCAAGGCCGGGCATCCCAACCGCGACCGGTATATCGAAAACTACGTCAGCACCCTGCGCAAGCTGGGCGAGCTGGACATCCATATGGTGTGCTACAACTTCATGCCGGTGTTCGACTGGGTGCGCTCCGACCTCGCGCACGTCCGGCCCGACGGGTCCTTTACGTTCTATTACGACCAGGCCGAAATCGACAAGGTGGACCCGGAATTGATGTCCGGGCACATGAACGCGGGGAGCAAGGGGTTCCCGCTGCCGGGGTGGGAGCCGGAGCGCATGGCCCGCATCCGCGACCTGTTCGAGACGTACAGGGGGCTGGACGAGGGTGCGCTGCTTGACAACCTATGCTACTTCCTGCGCGCGGTCATGCCCGTGTGCGACCGGTACGACATCAACATGGCCATCCACATCGACGACCCCGCCTGGAGCGTGTTCGGCCTGCCGCGCATCGTCACCGACGGTGAGCGGATCCGGAAGATCCTGCGCGCGGTGGACAACCCGCACAACGGCGTGACGCTGTGCACCGGCAGCCTCAGCACCAACCCTCAAAACGACATCCCGGCCGTCATCCGCAGCCTCAAGGGCCGCATCCACTTCGCGCACGTGCGCAACACCAGGCACCACGCGCCCGGCGTGTTCGAGGAGGCCGCGCACTACGCGGCGGACGGGTCGCTGGACATGGTGGAGATCATGCGGGCGCTGCTGGACGTGGGCTTCGACGGCCCCATCCGCCCCGATCACGGCCGCGCGATCTGGGGCGAGGTGTCCCTGCCCGGCTACGGCCTGTACGACCGCGCGCTGGGGACGCAGTATTTACTGGGGATACTGGATGCGCTGACGCATAGGTAGTACATACAGCGTTAATATTAAACCCACAATCTGAAGTGGAGAGGGGTATCGGGGGTGCAACCCCCGATAGTATTCGTGGCGGCCGGCCCCCGTCCTCAACCCGCAAACGCCTGCGTTTGCGGGAAAGGAGGAGCGACGCAGCGTGTGAGCGGCGGCGCTTCAGCGTGCCGCCGCGAACGGAGCGAAGCCCGCGACGACGAGTCGCGCGGGGCGTATCCGCGCCAGCGGATACTTTCCGCAGAAAACGCACCTCCAAATCAAAAAAGACCCGCAGGTCTTTTTTGACATCTTGGCGGAGAAGCCGGGATTTGAACCCGGGCTGCGCTTATCGCACACTACTCCCTTAGCAGGGGAGCCCCTTCGGCCACTTGGGTACTTCTCCAAAGGTGTTGGCGGAGAGAGAGGGATTCGAACCCCCGGTGCCTTTCAGCATCACCAGTTTTCAAGACTGGCGCCATCAACCGCTCGGCCATCTCTCCACTGTAGCCGCGCTCAGGCACAGCAAAACGCTTGAGCAGTATAGCAGGGAACAGCCCTGGTGTCAATCGCGCGGGAAGGCGATTTTGGCCCGCGCGGGGAGCCTGGCACATGGGCATCAGATTATCCCGCCACCTGCTCCGGGCTGCGCGCGTCCCCGGCGTCCGCCGGTTCCGGGTGCTTGGGGAGCCACTCGTCCCGCAGGGCGGAATAGAGCGCGACGTCGGCGTAGTCGCCCTTGTAGCGCAGGCGGCCGCGCAGCGTCCCCTCGGCGCGCATGCCGGCCTTTTCCATGACGCGCCCGGAGGCGGGGTTGCGCAGGTCGTGCTGCGCCTCGACGCGGTGCAGGCCCAGGCGCGTGAACGCGAAGCGCAGGTACGCGACCAGCGCCTCGGTCATCAGCCCCTTCCCCCAGCAGTCCCGCGCGATGGAGAAGCCGACTTCCGCGGACTTGCTGTCCCAGTCGCGCCACACCAGGCCGATGGTGCCCACCATGCGGCTGTCCTCCAGCGTCACGATGGCGAACGTGTGCAGGAACTCGCGGCGGTTGCGCGCGATGATGCCGTGCAGCGCGAGCCGCGTCTCCCACACCGCGCCGTGGGGCTCCCACAGCACGTAGCGGGCGACCTCCGGGTCGCTCGCGTAGGCGAACATCTGCCGCGCGTCCGCCATGCGCGGGGCGCGCAGCAGCAGGCGGGCGGTGTACAGCCGCACGGAGTCGCCCGGCTCGTCACGCATGCGCAGCAGCCGCGCGAACCACGGCAGCCCGGCGGGGCGGTTCATGCGGGCGCATAGGGTTGATGGATGCCCATGCCCTGCGCGGGGCCGCGCAGGTACCTGTCCTTGAGGCTCAAGCCCAGCGCGTAGCGAAGCACCAGCGCGCCGAACAGCAGCAGGAACAGGAAAAACAGCACCAGCGCAATGGACGCGCCCATCCCGGGCCTGCGCTGCCTGTCCGGTTTATTGCCCTTCATCGTGGCGGTTCTTCCCCTTGCCGGTTATGCGGCAAGACCGTGTGTGCCATACCCTCCATGCTTTCTGTCGCCGGGGACGCCCGGCCACGCGAATGGCGTCCATCCCGGCGCTGGTGTCCGGCGGCGGCATTCAGCCGCTCGCCTTGGGGAACCCTTCTCTTCGTTTGGGCGCGTACTGCGAGGCGTCCTGCGGCATGTAGGCGGCGGGGAACAGGTTCTTCTGGGCCAGCAGCAGGCCCAGGCAGGTCTTCGCGTCCACGATGTCGCCTTCCATGACGCGCGCCACCGCCTCGGACAGCGGCATGCGCTCCAATCTCAGGAACTCGTCCGCGTCGGGGCGCGTGGCCGCCTGGGTCAGGTCCGTCGCGAGGTAGAGCGCGATGCGCTCCGTGCAGAACCCGGGCGTGGTGACGACGTGCGCCATCTTCTGCCACTTGTTCGCCAGCAGGCCCGTCTCCTCCTCCAGCTCGCGCCGGGCGCAGTCGAACGGGTCCTCGCCCTTGAAGTCCAGCTTGCCCGCGGGGATTTCCAGCGTCACCCGGCCGATGGCCACGCGGTGCTGGCGCACAAGCGTCACGTACCCCCGGGCGTCCACGGGCACGACGGCCGCGGCGCCCAGGTGGTGGACGACCTCCCGGTCCGCCTCGCGGCCGTCGGGCAGGCGCACGCGCCACTTCTCCACCGTGATGACCTTGCCCTCGAACTTCGTTTCCGCGCTGAGGAACGTTTCCCTGATGCCGTCGTCCCTGCTGTCATCCCACATCGCATTCTATCTCCTGCGGAAAGTATACGTTCGCCGGGCAGGCGGGGCAAGGTGCGCCCGTAAGGGAAGGGGCGAAGCCGCGCAGGCTCCGCCCCGGATTGCACTTGGATGCGGGGACCGTCAGGGCGCGGCGGTCGGCTCAACCGTGGGCTCGGCCGTGGGCTCGACCGTAGGCTCGGCAGTGGGCTCTACCGTGGGCTCGACCGTGGGTTCAACGGTGGGCTCAACGGTGGGCTCAACGGTGGGTTCCACCGTGGGCGCGGCCGTCGGCTCCGCCGTGGGATCCGCCGTCGGCTCGACGGTCGGCTCCACCGTGGGCTCGGGGGTCGGCTCCTCGACCGGGGTCACCACCGGGGGCTGGGCCGTGAACATGGAGATGATGACCTGCTGGAGGAAGGGGCCTTCCTCGGGCAGCGCACGGACGAGCCGGTCCAGGATGACCGAGACGGCCTGCTGCGCGAGGTTGCCCGGGAACTGCATGTCGTCCTCGCTGATGCCATCCTCGCGGATGACGATGAGCCGCGCGCTGTCCATGGCGATGGGGGTGGGCACGTCGGTCACGGGCCCGTAGTTGAGGTGCAGGCTGAGCAGCGGGTTGAGCGTAAGGACGGAGACGGTCATCGTCATGCTGCCGGTCATCGCGGCCTCGTCATGGCGGCTGGCGACGGTGAACTCGATGGGCGTGCCGCCGGTCACCAGGTGCAGGCGCACGTTCGCGTTCATCGCCTGGCCGACTTCCATGGATTCGATCTCCAGGGTCATCACGGCGCCGGTGTAGTTCGCGCCCATGAGGATGTCGTTCTCGACCTGGACCCAGTCGATCACGGCGGCCGGCGTTGCGGTCGGGCCGGGCTGCGCGCCGAAGTTGTATTCCTGGCCCTTGCTGACCAGCTTGACCCGCACGACCTGCATGCCGTTCTCCTCGGCCACCAGCACGTCGAGCTTCATGGGCTCGTCCACGCCGGGCGCCGTCGCGGCGTCCACGTAGACGGCGGTCAGGGAACGGTACACCGTCGCGTTGAGCAGGACGACGTCCGGCCCGCGCCGGATGTCGGCGGCGGCCTTCTCGAGCTCGTCCGCGAGGTCGGGCAGCTTGGGCATGTCAGCCCCCATGCCTTCCCGCACGGGCATCGCCTGCAGGGATTCGAACAGCCGCTGGAGCAGCAGCCGCCCGTCCTCGTCCTCGCGGTGGGCGCGGGCGAGGGTGAGCATCAGGTCGGCGAGCATGTGGGTGGAAACCGAGATGCTGAAGCGGCTGCTGAAAGCGCCGTAGTCCTCGAAGGCGAAGCTGCCGACTTCCTCCTGGTAGGCGGCGAGCAGCCCGTTGAAGTAGTTCTCGAACGCCCGGCCGTAATGCGCCATGATGGCGGCGAGCTCTTCCTCGCTCACGTCGAAGTCGGGCATCTGGCCGGTGATGCCGCGCGCGAGCCCCGCGTCAACGGCAAGAACGGCGCCGGGCAGGAGGCTGCTGGCGAAGGAATACTCGAACTTCTCGCGGTCGAACGCGCCCTGCAGGTCGATGACGTCGGCCTGCTCGGTGCCCACGGCCAGGGAGACCGCGTTGCGGTTCGCGAGGATGACCGTGCGCATCTTGTTGAAGGCGCTGATGGCGTTGTTGATGAGCGTCATGGAGCCCTGGTCCGGGGACCCGCCCATGAACATGGCGGCCAGGCCGACCAGGTCCGGGTTCAGCTCCATCCGCGCCTCGATGCGGACCGTGCCGCCGCCCTCCATGTATCCCTTGATGCCGGACATGTGGTTGTCCGCCAGCGCGGGCGTCAGGGCAAGGACCATCATCAGGGCGGTGAGCGCTGACAGGAACCGTTTCTGGATGGGTTTCATCGTTTCCCTCCTGTTTTGTCCCGCGCGGCCGATGCCCGCGGAAGGAGCGTATTTCTGTAGGATTATACCATGCGGACACCCGTGTAAACACGCAAAAACCCTTGTTGCGCGGGCACTTTTGGTCCCAAAACGCAAATTTCCCGCACGCGCGCCGCGCTTTCCCCGCGAAAGGTTTGGCAGATAGGCGCCATCTGTCTTTGATTCGACTTTTTGCCGGTTTCTGCCATCAATCACGCAAGGGCGGGGTATCATGGTAGCAGCGCATCCGGGCGTGCATTTGCCATGCCAAATCATCAACCGTGCGACAAGGGGGACGGCCATGCTTCGCAACGTCAGGAACCATGTGGACTGGGTCGGAAAGATCGACTGGGAGCTGCGCGAGTTCCACGGGACCGACTTCTCCGTGCACCGCGGCTCCAGCCAGAACGCGTACCTCATCCGCGAGGGGAAGACCGTGCTCATCGACACGGTGTGGGCGCCCCACGCGCAGGAGTTCATCCGCGGGCTGAAGGACGCGGTGGACCTCGCGAAGCTCGACTTCGTGGTCGTCAACCACGGCGAGATCGACCATTCCGGCGCGCTGCCGGAACTCATGCGCGAGCGGCCGGACCTGCCCATCTACTGCACCGCCAACGCGGTCAAGTCGCTGGTCGGGCACTACCACCACCCGGAATGGGACTACCGCACCGTCAAGACGGGCGACACGCTGGACGTGGGCAACGGCAAGCAGCTGGTGTTCGTGGAGATGCGCATGCTCCACTGGCCGGACAGCATGGCGGCGTACCTGACCGGCGACAACATTCTCTTTTCCAATGACGCGTTCGGCCAGCACTTCGCGGTGGAGGAACTGTTCAACGACCTGGCCGACCCCTGCGCGCTGTGGGAGGAGGCGATGAAGTATTACGCCAACATCCTCTCCCCGTTCTCGCCGCTGGTCGCAAAGAAGGTGGAGGAGGTCGTCGGGCTGAACCTGCCCATCGACGTCATCGCCCCCAGCCACGGGGTCATCTGGAGGGACGACCCTCTGCAGATCGTCAGGAAGTACGCCGAGTGGTCCCGGGAATACAAGGAGGACCAGGTCACTATCGTGTACGACAGCATGTGGGACAGCACGGGCATCATCGCGCACGAGATCGCCAGCCGGGTCAGCGCGCTGTCCCCAAAGACACGGGTCAAGGTGTTCCACCTCGCCAAGGACGACAAGAACGACGTCATGACCGAGGTCTTCCGCTCAAAGGCCTTCGCGGTGGGCTCCCCGACGGCGGGCAACAGCATCCTGAGCTCCGTCGCGGGCTGGCTGCACTTCCTCAAGGAACTCAAGTTCCGGGGCAAGAAGGCCGCGGTGTTCGGCTCCTACGGCTGGTCCGGCGAGGGGAACAAGATCCTGCGCACGATGCTCGAGGAGGCAGGGATGACCGTCGTGGAGCCGGAGGTGCGCATCAACTGGAAACCGCGCGCGGAGGACCTCGGGGTCGCCGACGCCGTCGCTCGGGCGCTGGCGGCCGAGTAGGCCTTCCGGCAGAACCTGCCAAATTCCGGTTATCAGCCGGCGCGTGGAAATGCGCCGGCTTTTCCATGCCACGTCAAGGTGCGGGCGGCTGTTTCCGGTCTTGAAGGACATTGCGGGCAACCGCCCTGACGGCCTGCCTGCCCGAATGCCTGCCGCATCCCGTATCCGCATTCCAGACCATACCTCCCTTCAAGGCCCGTGAAAATGCAAAAAGGGCGCCTTCATCCCTTGACAAAACGGGGCGCCGGGTGGTATCGTGAAGCCAAGTTAGCACTCGCCGGGTGCGAGTGCTAACAGCAAGGCGACAGGAGGGCGGGACGGTGGACGAACGCAAGAAGCGCATCCTCGAAGCGATCATCGACGACTACATCCAGACCGCCACGCCGGTCGGCTCGAGGACCATCTCGCGCAAGTACCTCCAGAACCTCTCCAGCGCGACCATCCGCAACGAGATGAGCGACCTGGAGGAACTGGGCTACCTCGCCCAGCCGCACGTGTCCGCGGGGCGCGTTCCCAATGCCAAGGCCTACCGCCTGTACGTGGACATGCTCCTGGCCGAGGGTAAACTTCCCGATGTGGAGGACGAGCGCTTCCGCGAGCAGCTGTTCTCGCGCGTGAGCCACCTGGACGACCTGGTGGGCAACCTCGCGCAGGCGCTGTCCGACTTCACGCACTACGCCTCGCTGGTGATGCTGCCCATGCAGGAGGAGCTGCGCATCTCCACGCTGCAGCTCGTCCCGGTGGGCAGGGCGTCTGCGCTGCTGGTCATCGTGACCGACGCGGGCATCATCCGCGACACGATGGTGCGGGTGGCGGAGCGGCTGGACGCCGACGCGCTGTACGCCATCAGCCGCATGCTGACGGAGCGCTTCGCCGGCCGCACGCTGCGCGAGGTGCAGGGCCTGCTCAACGAGTACGCCGTCCATTCGCCCGCGAGCCCGGAGGTGCTGGAGAGCATCCTGGACCTTTCCGGGCAGATGGAGCGGCAGAGCCGCGCCGACAGCCTGACCGTCGCAGGCACGCACAACATCCTGGGCTACCCCGAGTACCAGGAGGCGGACAAGGCGCGGATGCTGCTGTCCGCCCTGGAGGACAAGGAGCGGCTCATGAAGCTGGTCCGCGACTCCGGGGGGCTGGACCTGGCGGTGCACATCGGGCCGGAGACCGGCATCCCCGAGATGGGCGAGTGCTCGGTGGCCCTGGCGGAGTACAGGGTCGGGCGCGGGCGCAGGGGCGCGATCGGGCTCATCGGGCCCACGCGCATGCCCTACGCGCGCGTCCTGGAGACGCTCCGGCAGGTGAGCCGCGCGCTCACGGACGCCCTGGGGGAATGAGAATGAACAGCGAAACGATGGGGGAAGACATGGCGAAGAAGACGAAACACGAGGCCGCGCCCGCGGAGGACACCCTCCGGCAGGCGCAGGACCAGGCAGCGGAGCAAACCGAGGCGGTGGAGAGCGGGCGGGGGCAGCCCCTCAGCGAGGAGCTGCTCAAGGCGGAGCGCAAGGCCGAGGAGTACCTGCAGATGGCCCAGCGCGTGCAGGCGGACTTCGACAACTACCGCCGGCGCAACCGCCAGGTGGCTGCCGACAGCTTTGATGACGGCGCGCGCGCCTTCATCAAGACCATCCTGCCGGTGTGCGACAACCTGGAGCGCGCCCTCAAGGAAGCGCCAGAAGGCGACGCGCTGCACGAAGGGGTCACCCTGGTGCAGCGGCAGCTGGCGGATGCGCTGGCGCAGCGCGGCGTCGAGCCGGTCTCCCGCCTGGGCGAGCCGTTCGACCCGAACCTCGAGCACGCCGTGGCCCAGGGGGGCACGGACGAGGGGGAACCCGGCACCGTGTGCGAGGTGCTGGTCAAGGGATACCGGATGGGGGACCACATCCTGCGACACGCGATGGTCCGGGTCGTCGGCAACTGACAAAGACATTCCACAATTTGTTCGGAGGAGAGATACATGGCAAAGATCATCGGCATTGACCTTGGCACCACCAACTCCGTCGTCGCCGTCATGGAGGGCGGCGAACCGGTCGTCATCGCCAATTCCGAGGGCGGACGCACGACGCCGTCCGTCGTCGCGTTCACCAAGGAGGGCGAGCGCCTGGTGGGGCAGATCGCCAAGCGGCAGGCCATCACCAACCCGGAGCGCACCATCGTGTCGATCAAGCGGCAGATGGGCAGCAACTTCAAGGCCAACATTGATGGAAAATCCTACACCCCGCAGGAAATCTCCGCGATGATCCTGCAGAAGCTCAAGAAGGACGCGGAGAGCTACCTGGGCGAGACGGTGAGCCAGGCGGTCATCACGGTGCCCGCGTATTTCTCCGACTCGCAGCGCCAGGCGACCAAGGACGCCGGCCGCATCGCGGGCCTGGAAGTCCTGCGCATCATCAACGAGCCGACGGCGGCCTCGCTGGCCTATGGCCTGGACAAGGAGAAGCCGCACAAGATTCTCGTGTACGACCTGGGCGGCGGCACGTTTGACGTCAGCATCCTGGAGATCGGCGACGGCGTGTTCGAGGTGCTGGCCACCAACGGCGACACGAAGCTGGGCGGCGACGACTTCGACGACCGCATCGTGGACTACGTCGCCGAGATCTTCCGCAAGGAGAACGGCATCGACCTCAAGAAGGACCGCATGGCCTGGCAGCGCCTCAAGGAGGCCGCCGAGAAGGCCAAGGTGGACCTGTCCGGCGTGATGGCGGCCAACATCAACCTGCCGTTCATCACCGCCGACGCCAACGGCCCCAAGCACCTGGACATCACGCTGACCCGCGCGAAGTTCAACGAGCTGACCCACGACCTCGTGGAGCGGACCATCGGGCCCATGCAGACCGCGATGAAGGACGCCGGGCTGACCGCGCAGCAGATCGAGAAGGTCATCCTGGTCGGCGGCTCCACCCGCATCCCCGCGGTGCAGGACGCCGTGCGCAACATCACCGGCAAGGAGCCCTTCAAGGGCATCAACCCCGACGAGTGCGTCGCCATCGGCGCTGCCATCCAGGCGGGCGTGCTGGGCGGCGAGGTCAAGGACGTCCTCCTGCTGGACGTCACCCCGCTGAGCCTGGGCATCGAGACCGAGGGCCACATCTTCACGCGCCTCATCGAGCGCAACACCACCATCCCGACGGAGAAGTCCCAGGTGTTCTCCACCGCCGCGGACGGGCAGACCACGGTCGAGATCCACGTCCTGCAGGGCGAGCGCCCGATGGCCTACGACAACAAGACCCTCGGCCGCTTCCAGCTGACCGGCATCCCCGCGGCGCCGCGCGGCGTCCCGCAGATCGAGGTCAAGTTCACCATCGACAAGAACGGCATCGTCTCCGTGACCCCCCAGGACCTGGGCACCGGCAACACCCAGAACGTGACCATCACCGCCTCCACCAACCTCACGGAGGAGGAGATCAACCAGCGCGTCAAGGAGGCCGAGCGCTTCGCCGAGGAGGACAAGCGCCGCAAGGAAGAGGTCGAGGTCCTCAACCGCGCGGACAGCTTCCAGTACGAGATCGAGAAGCAGCTGCGCGAGAACGGGAGCAAGCTGTCCGAGGAGGACCGCGCGACCGTCCAGGGCGAGATCGACGCGTTCAAGAAGGTCCGCGAGGGCGGCGACGCGCAGGCCATCAAGTCCGCGATGGACGAGGCCACCCAGAAGGTGTACGCGGTGTTCGGCAAGCTCTACCAGCAGAACCAGGGCGGCCCCGAGGGCCAGCCCGGCCCCGACATGGGCGGCGGCCCCCGCGCCAACCCCGACGGCAGCGTCGACGTGGAAGGGGACGTACACTAAGGAAGGCAGCGGCCTTGCCCGCGCGGGCGGGGGAGGGCGGAAGCGTCCGCTCTTTTCCCGTTTCGCCGGGCGGCCCCAGGCCCTGGCCCCAATGAATCTACGTGCCCGATAAAGGAATGCGATGGCAGAAAAGCGCGATTATTACGAGGTGCTCGGGGTAGACCGAAAGGCCGGCCAGGACGACATCAAGCGGGCGTACCGCAAGCTGGCCAAGGAGTCACACCCCGACCTGCACCCAAACGATAAGACGGCCGAGGCGCGCTTCAAGGAGATCAACGAGGCGCACGAAGTCCTTTCCGACCCCCAGAAGCGTGCCACCTACGACCAGTACGGCATGGACGGGCCGCCCATGGGCGGCTTTGGCGGCGGGTTCGAGGCGGGCGGCTTCGGCGGGTTCGAGTCCATCTTCGACCAGCTCTTCGGCGGCGCCGCGAGGGGGGGCCAGCGGCGCAACGCGCCGATGCGCGGGCACGACATCCTCTTCAACATGCGTGTGGAGTTTGAGGAGGCCGTGTTCGGCGCGTCCAAGGCGTTCGACTTCATGCGCGCGGAGAAGTGCGAGGTGTGCGGCGGCACCGGCGCGAAGGAGGGGACCCAGCCGGTCACCTGCGCCACCTGCAAGGGCACGGGGCAGGTCCGCTCCGGCTCCGGCTTCATGGTGACCGTGCGCACCTGCACCACCTGCGGCGGGACGGGCCAGACCATCAAGGACCCGTGCACCGGGTGCTCCGGCTCCGGCCGGGTGCGGCGCAAGCGCACCGCGAACTTCACCCTGCCCCCCGGCGCGGACGACGGGCAGGTGTTCGTGATGGGCGGCAAGGGCGACGCAGGGCAGAACGGCGGCCCCCCGGGAGATTTGCAGATCGCCATCACCGTCAAGCCGCACGCGCTGTTCAAGCGCGAGGGCACGACCCTGTACCTGGAGATGCCCATCTCCATCACGCAGGCCGCGCTGGGCGCGACGGTGGACATCCCCACCCTCAAGGGCAAGGTCAGCCAGAAGATTCCCGAGGGCACCCAGGACGGTGCGCTGCTTCGCATCAAGGGGGAGGGCGTCCAGCAGCTGCACGGCAGCTCCAGGGGAGACCTCGTCGTGCGCGTGCGCGTGGAGATCCCCAAAAAGCTGAGCGAGAAGCAGAAGGAGCTGCTCCGCGCCTTCGACGCGGAGACCACCGGCAAGCAGTACGAGAGCCGCAAAGGCTTCCTGGACAAGGTGAAGGAGCTGTTCTCGGCGTAATTGGCCGCAGCACCCAGGAGTATTTCATATGATAAAAGCCGCCTCCTTATCAACGGAGGCGGCTTTTCCGTACGCTGGAATGGGCGTTCAGGCGGGGCTTGGTCCCTTGCGCTCCAGCCGTGCGGTCAGCAGGTAGGACAGCGGAAGACCTTTCCCGTCGTACACGTCCGTCAGCCCGACGTCCGTGTCGAACTCCAGGAACTTCGTCAGCGCGAAGCCGGACTCCATCAGTCGCGTCAGCAGGTGCGACACCGTGTGCGAGAAGCTGGTGAACAGCTTCGATTGGTAGGTCCCCGCGATATAGCCCATCCCGTCGGTCTCCAGCCACGGCGCTTTTCGGAAATAGGGATAGGTGAACCTGTCCAGGCGCTGCGGGTCGAACGCCTCCTCGCCGGGCGCGGGCAGCATGCTCATGTACGGATGGATGTCGTGGATGAGCAGCGCGCCGCCCGGCTTCATGCAGTCCGCGGCCTTGCGGAACACCGGCCCCAGGTCCTCAAACCACGTCAGAGCCCCGACGGTGAAGAACACGAAGTCAAACCTGCCGTGGAAGGACGTGGGGATGTCCAGCAGGTTGCCTTCCACAAATGTGCAGTTCGCGATGCCCGCCCGGCGCGCGGTGTCGCGCGCCTGCCCCAGGATATTCGCCGCGATGTCGAACCCGGTCCCATCGCCCGCGCCGAATTTTTACCAGCGACAGCAGCTCGCGCCCGTTGTTGCAGCAGAACTGCGCGACGCTTTTGCCCTGCAGCGACAGCGCCTCCAGTTCCTCCTGCACGGCCGGAGCGAAGAAAGGCAGTTTCTCGGACAGCAGCCTCTTCGCGTTGTCGTCGCCCCAGCCCGGGAGCCGGCGGTCGAACGCCTCCTCCCACGCTTCCTTGTTCGTGCGGATGTAGTCCTGCATCCCTGTTCCTTTCGCGGCCTTCGGATGACGATGGCGCATCGTTGATTCGTCAAGGATAGCACGGCGGGGAAGCGGTGAACAGGAGGGATTGCCGTGCATATGTAGGAAGAAGGCGCGGCATGACATATGGAAAAGACCGCCCCGTATCGTACGGGACGGTCCTGGTGGTGCACCCGGCGGGATTCGAACCCACGGCCTTCAGAGTCGGAGTCTGACACTCTATCCAGCTGAGCTACGGGAGCGTGTCCGCGTTCCGCCGCGACCCTGCCCTTTGCCTGGAAGGGAGGTTGCGGAAAGCATTCATTATAGTACCACCGGCACCTGTTGGTGTCAATCCAAAAGGCGTTTCTTTTCGCTCTGGGAGGCGCCGGATCAGCGCATGAAAGCCGAAAAACACGCGGGAAAACGCTTGACACGGGTCTGTGTTCATGGTATATTACTCAAGCGCCCTTTCGGGAGACCGGGGTGGAGCGCGGGGGCCTTGAAAACGATACAGGGAAGAGAAGCGAAGAAACGACAGTGGTTTTGAGCGACTGGCCGGGGAGCCTGGGGTCCTTG
>DATHTQ010000266.1:0-1943 GCA_035463055.1 Candidatus Limnocylindria bacterium | reverse complement strand
GACGATGCGCAGCGCGTCCAGCGCCCGCGGGTGGCGGCTTTGCGCCATGGTCTCGAACGCGAGGTTCAGCAGCGCGTCCCCGGCCAGGATAGCCATGGCCTCCCCGAACACCTTGTGGCTCGTCGGCTTCCCGCGCCGCAGGTCGTCGTTGTCCATCGCGGGCAGGTCGTCGTGGATGAGCGAATAGGCATGGACCATCTCCAGCGCGGCGCAGAAGGGAAGCGCCTCTTCCACATCATCCCGGAGGGCCTCGTAGGCGGCGAGAAGCAGCGCGGGCCGCAGCCGTTTCCCGCCGCCAAGGAGGCTGTAGCGCATGGCCTCGGCAAGCTGCGCGGGGATGCCCCGCTCCGGCCATTCGCTTCCCGGCATGGGTACGGCGGCCTCCAGGGCCGCTTCCGCCATGGCGGCGTACCGGGCGAGGTGGGCGCCAAGCTCACTCATGGCTCCTGCGCCGGGGAAAGCGTGCCGCCGCGCAGCTCCAGCAATTTGCCTTGCGCCTGCTCCAGGTCCTTCTGGAGGCTGCCGGCCAGGATGATGCCTTGCTCGTATACTTTCAGGAGTTCCTCCAGCCCCATCTCCCCGCTCTCCAGCCGGGAGGTCAGTTCCTCCAGCGCGGCGAGCTTCGCCTCAAAGTTCGTTTCCTGCGGCTGTTTGCCCATCGTTTCCTCCGTCCCTGTCGGGGGTCACCCCAAGCGTCCTGACGGCGACCGTCCCGTCGTGGAACCGTATGTCCATGGTTTCCGGCGCCAAAAGCGCGCTGGTGACCGGCCTGCCCCCCGAGAGCGCGATGGCGTACCCGCGCCGGAGCGTCTGCTGCGGCCCGGTCTGCTCAAACCTGCCGACCACGCCCTGCGCGCGTGCCTGCAGGAGGCTAAGCCTCGCCTGCGCCGCGGCGTGCATCTGGCGTACGAGGAGTCCCTGGCGCGCGAGCGCCGCCTGCAGGCGCTGCGCCGGGTCCAGGAGGCCCAGCCGGTGCTGCGCGCCCCGCAGCATCGCCTGCTTTTCCTCCAGCCGCTGGCGGGCGTTGGCGTACATCGCTTCCCGGAAATGCCGTATCCGCCCGAGCAATTCAACGGCGCTGGGCACGGCGAGCTCCGCCGCGGCGGACGGCGTGGGCGCGCGCACGTCGGCCGCGAAATCCGCCAACGTGACGTCCGTCTCATGCCCGACCGCGGAGACGACGGGTATCGGGCACGCGGCGATGGCGCGCACGAGCGTTTCCTCGTTGAACGCCCACAGGTCCTCCAGGGATCCCCCGCCGCGCCCGATGATGATGACCTCGACCCCGGGCACCTGGGCAATTTCCCCGAGCGCGCGGGCGAGGTCTGCCGCGGCGCCGTCGCCCTGGACCTGGGCCGCGCGCAGGATGAGCTGCATCGCGGGGAAGCGCCTGCGGGTGACGGTGATGATGTCGTGCAGCACCGCCCCGCCGCCCGACGTCACGATGCCGACGGCCCGGGGCATCAGCGGCAGGGGCTTCTTGAGGGACGCGTCGAACAGCCCCTCCTTCTGCAGCTTGTCCCGGGTCTTCAGGAACTGCTCGTACAGCGCGCCCGCGCCTTCCGCCTTCATCTCCTCCGCGTAGAACTGGTAGGAGCCGGCGGCGGTGTACAGGCCTGCCGAGCCGTACAGCACCACGCCCAGGCCGTCGCGCGGCGCAAAGCGCAGGGCCTGGGCGTATTGGCGGAACATCACGCAGGCGAGCCTGCTGTTCTCGTCCTTGAGGGAGAAGTACAGGTGGCCGGACGTGTGCCGCTTGAAGTTGCTGATCTCGCCGCGCACGCCGATGCCCTGGAGCATCGGGTCGCCGGCCAGGGTGCGCCGGACGTACTCGTTGAGGTCGCTGACGCTCAGCGGGCCTGCGCGCATGCCGCTTCCAGCGTGTTCTCCATCAGCATGCTGATGGTCATCTTCCCGACCCCACCGGGCACCGGGGTGATGTA
>DATHTQ010000265.1:0-2812 GCA_035463055.1 Candidatus Limnocylindria bacterium | reverse complement strand
AGTTCGTCTGTGGCATGAAAAGTCGGAGAAGCGACGGCTTCCTCGCGGTGTATCTGTCGTATGACGCGGAGAAATGGCTGGAAAACTGGATCCATCCCGACAGCGAACTGGCGAAACTCATACGCATTGGGCACAGCAAGCGCTGTAAACTGGGAATCCCTAAGGTGGAAATCAGCGATAACCAGCCAGCGGCCGGAAGCAGTTCCTCCATCTTTGACCGGGGCAAGCCGGTGCCCGCACATATCCATATCGTATCCGGTGGACTAGTGAGGCCAAAATAAGCCAGCAAGGCACGCCATGCTCATTCAGGAATCCCCGTTCATGCCAAGGACAAATAATCCGCGCACCGAGGTGCGCGGATTACTGTTCAGACGATTCCCTGCTGAACCTTGCCGCCGGACAGGCCACTCAGCCCCGGACGACCCTCTCCGCCATTTCCGCAACGTTCTGGGCCGTGAACCCGTACTCCCGGAAGATGGTCTCCGCGGGTGCCGACGCGCCGAAGCGGTCGATGCCCAGGATGGCGCCCTCGGGCCCGACGAAGCGGTGCCAGGGCATCGTGGCGCCGGCCTCCGCGGCGAGGCGCGCGCGCACCTGCGGCGGCAGCACACTGTCCCTGTACTCCTTGGGCTGGGCGAGGAACATGTCCATGCTGGGCATGGACACGACGCTGGCGTCGATGCCCTTGGCCCGCAGCGTCTCCTGCGCCTCGGCGAGGAGCGCGACCTCGCTGCCGCTGCCCATGAGGATGAGGTCCGGCTGCTCCTTCTGCGAAGGCTTGAGCACGTAGCCGCCCTTGGCGGCCCGGCCCGCGGTCTCGGTGAACTGCCTGAGGTTCTGGCGCGTGAGGACGAGGCAGGTCGGCCCGTGCGCGGTGAGCGCGGTGAGCCAGGCGTCCGCGGTCTCGTTGGCGTCGCAGGGGCGGATGACGCGCATGCCCGGCGTCGCGCGAAGGGCCGTCAGGTGCTCGATGGGCTCGTGGGTCGCGCCGTCCTCGCCCACGCCGATGGAGTCGTGGGTGAGCACGTAGGTCACGGGCAGTTCCATGATGGCCGCCAGGCGCATCGCCGCCTTCATGTAGTCGGTGAACACGAAGAACGTCGCGCAGAACACGCGCAGGCCGCCGTGCAGCGCGATGCCGCTGGAGACCGCCGCCATCGCGTGCTCCCGGACGCCGAAGCGGAAGTTGCGGCCGGAGCGGTTCTGCGCGCTGAAGTCGCCGCCGTCCTTGATGTAGGTCTTGGTGGATGGCGCGAGGTCCGCCGAGCCGCCGACCAGGTTGGGGATGATTTTCGCGAGCTTGTTGATCATGTCGCCGGAGCTGGAGCGCGTCGCCTCGGGCTTTTCCTTGCCGGGCCGCAGGCTTTCATCTTTCAGAAGGTCATCGAGGGACAGCGGGGAATGCCACTTTTTCCACTCCGCGGCGAGGTCCGGGTGCGCCTTTGCATATTCCGCGAACAGCCGCTCCCACTCCTCCCGCGCCTGGGCGCCCTTTTGCAGCAGCCCCGCCGCGTGGTCGTACACCTCCTGGTCAATGGTGAACGGCTCGCCGGTGATGCCGAAGTATTCCTTGACCTGGGCGAGGTTCTCCGCGCCCAGCGGCTCGCCGTGGACGCCCGCGGTGCCCTGCTTGGCCGCGCTGCCGTAGCCGATGATGGTGGGGCACACGATGAGGTTGGGCCGCCCGGAATTCTCCGTCTTGCGCAGCGCGTCCAGGACCTCGGTGTAGTCGTGCGCGTCGCGCACGCGGATGACGTTCCAGCCGTAGGCCAGGAAGCGCGCGCCCACGTCCTCGCGGAAGGCGAGGTCGGTGTCGCCCTCGATGGAGATGCCGTTGTCGTCGTACAGCACCGTGAGTTTCCCCAGCGCCAGCGTGCCGGCCAGGGACGCCGCCTCGCTGGTGATGCCCTCCATCATGCAGCCGTCGCCCGCGAACGCGAACACCCGGTGGTCCACCACGGGGAAGCCGGGGCGGTTGAACTTGGCCGCGAGGATGCTTTCCGCGATGGCGAAGCCCACCGCGTTGGCGAAGCCCTGGCCCAGGGGGCCGGTGGTGGTCTCCACGCCCACGGTCAGCCCGTGCTCCGGGTGGCCGGGGGTCAGGGACTTCCACTGGCGGAAGCGCTGGACCTCCTCCATCGGCAGGCCGTAGCCGCCCACGTGCAGCAGCGAGTACAGCAGCGCGCTCGCGTGGCCGTTGGACAGGACGAACCTGTCCCGGTTGGGCCAGTCGGGCTTGGCCGGGTCGTGGCGCATGGTGTCCAGCCACACGGCGTACGCCATGGGCGCCATGCCCATCGGCGCGCCCGGGTGCCCGCTGTTGGCCTTCTGCACCATCTCGGCGGACAGGTAGCGCAGCGTGTTGATGGTCTTCTCCTGGATGGACTTCGGCTGATTGCTCATCTATGCGTCTCCCCCAGCGAAATATTCGTCGAAGCCGCGCCCGGCGGCCGTCCGCATTATACTACCACGCGGGGGAGAACGCGCACAACCCGAGGCGGAAAAGGCGGCGGCGTATTCCGCCCCGCGCCCGTCCGTGCTATCATCTGCGCAGCACAGTTTACCGGGCGGACGGCCGCCCGCGAGGAGGCCCTTTTTGCGCATCATCGTCCCCATCAAGCAGGTGCCGGAGACCAGCCAGGTCAGGATGGACCCGGTGACCGGCACCATGGTCCGCGAAGGCGTGGAGAGCATCGTCAACCCCCTGGACCTGTTCGCCGTCGAGGCCGCGGTCGCGCTGAAGGAAGCCCACGGCGGCACCGTGACCGTGGTGAGCATGGGCCCCCCGGCGGCGGAGAAGGCGCTGCGCGAA
>DATHTQ010000264.1:0-3368 GCA_035463055.1 Candidatus Limnocylindria bacterium | reverse complement strand
TGACCCCCTGTCCATGGACCCGCGGGTGTTCCTGCTCAAGATGATGCCGGGGACCGACCCGGAAATTTTCGACCACATCGTGCGCGCGGGATACCGCGGCCTGGTGCTGGAGGCCTTCGGCCTGGGGGGGCTGCACTACATCCGCCGCAACCTCATCGAGAAGCTGCGCCGCGTCAGCGAGGCGGGCGTCATCACCCTGGTCACGACCCAGTGCCTGTACGAAAAGGCGGACTTCACCATCTACGAGGTGGGCCGCGGCCTGGCCAGCGGGGGAATCTACGGCGCGCACGACATGACCACCGAGGCGGCGGTCACCAAGCTCATGTGGGCGCTGGGCGACCTGGACGCGCGCAGGGAACTCCTCACCCGGTGCGTGAGCCATGAGATGGACGAGGCGGGACGGCAAAACCCCATGTAAACGCTCGTATTTTTGCCCCTGCGGGCGCGGAAATTTGCGCGTTCTGCCCGTCACCCGCGCGCGAAAAACACATATTATACCCGCCGTGTCCGGTTCCAAACTTTACAGATGGGATTTGTTCGTATATAATCGCGTCATGTTTCCGCAACCCGGCGCAGGCCCGGCCCGCGCCACGCGAACGGAAAAGGAGAACGTGCTTGACCAGGAACCGCCTCATCGCCCTCGCCCTCGCCGCCATGCTGATGCTTGCCCTGCTGTCCTCCGCGTCCGCCGCCCATCCCAAGGACAGGCCGCGCGACCCGAAGGCCGTCTATATCTACCACACCTACCTCTCGGACAACCTCCTGGACAAGCGCGGCGAGCAGATCAACGCCTATACGCTGGTCAAGGGCGGGGACGGCCCCATCGAGATCCGGGCCGACCTGATGCGCCACAACGAGGTCATGCGCTCCTGGGACTGGCAGAAGGACCCCAACATCACCGTGTCCGCCGACCAGCCCCACCTGCCAAACGGCCTGTACTACCTGCGCGTCAGCGCGCGCGACGGCAAGACCGGCTGGACCGAGAACAGCATCCGCCTCACCATCCGTCGCCCGGACCTGAGCGCCGTCCCGGTGCTGGAGCGGGTCGCCCTGGGCGCGCCGCTGCGCTTCACCATCCAGATGTGCGGCATCCGCGAGACCAGCAACCTGTTCCTGCAGGTCGTGAACGCCCGCACCGGTGAGATCGTGCGCGAGGACCAGACCACCTACGACGCGATCTGCGACAAGGAATACCGCTACGCCCCCACGGCGGCCGGCGCGTACTACCTGCAGGTCGAGGCGCGGCCCACCTACAAGACCAGCTACTTCGCCACCTCCGCCCCGGTCGCGGTCACGGGCCAGGCGGGCCTGGGGAACGTCGAGCGCGCGGGCGGCCTGCGCGAGGGGAACTGAAAAGAGCCGCAAAGCGCAATGTCCCGGCCCCCGGGACAATAAAAGGCCTCCGGGCCTTTTTTCTTTGCCCGTTTTCGGGCCCGCGGGCAAAGAAGAAGGCCGCCGGATGTACCGGCGGCCATTGTGTCCCTGCCCCCTTACGCCATGTCCAGGCCGTCCACCAGTTCACGCACCAGGCCGCGCACGGGCACGATGCGGTCGATGCGGTGCACGCTGCTCCCCGCGAAGACGAGGCCCTCGTCCACGTTCCCGCGCACGGCGTTGATGAGCGCCTTGCTGATGCAGTAGGGCGCGGTCACGGGGTTGCAGCCCTTGAGGCACTGCGAGCAGCGGATGCCCTGCGCCTGCGCCAGCCCCAGCGCGCGCACGAACGCGTTGTTCAGCGCCCGCCCCGGCATGCCCACGGGGCTCTGGATGATGACGACGTCCTCCTCCCGCGCCTCCACGTAGGCCTGCTTGAACCGCTCGTGCGCGTCGCACTCGTCCGTCGCGGCGAGGCGCGTCGCCATCTGCACCCCGCCCGCGCCCGCGTCCAGGCACTTCGCGATGTCCGCGCCGGTATACACGCCCCCCGCCGCGACGACCGGGATGTCCCTGCCGTGCTTCTCCCGGATGGGCCGGATGGCCTCCGCCACGTCGCGGACGATGTCCAGCACCGACGGCTTCTCCCCTCCGGTCAGCGCCTCATGGGAAAAACCCAGGTGCCCCCCGGCCTCCGGGCCCTCGACCACCACCATGTCCGGCGTGCGGCCGTAGTGCGCCTCCCAGTACTGGGCGATGACCCTCGCGGCCTTGCCGGAGGACACGATGGGCGCGAGGCGGGTCTTGATGCCTTTCGCGAACTCCGGCAGCTTCAGCGGCAGGCCCGCGCCGGAGACGATGAGGTCGATGCCCTCCTCCACGGCGGCGCGGACCATCTCGCCGTAGTGGTTCATGGCGACCATCAGGTTGACCCCGAGGATGCCCCCCTGCGCCATCTGCCGCGCGTGGGCGATGCGGGCCTTCAGGGCGCGCAGGTTCGCCGCCAAGGGGTTTACCGCGAAGTCCGGCTCGTCGTAGCCGATGTGGACGCCCGCCAGCACGCCGACGCCGCCCTCCCTGGCGACCGCCGCCGCCAGGTGGGGGCCGGACACGCCGATGCCCATGGCGCCCTGGACGATGGGGATGTCCGCGACGAGCCCCCCGATATGGAGCTTTGGAACCTTCATAACCGCATGCCTCTTTCCTATCCGGCCGCATCCGGCCGTGCGTCGGTGGCAGTCACATGGGGACGGGCCCGGAGGCATTGTAACAGAATGCGCCCGCCCATGATACCGGGCTCCCCGGCGCGCGGGTTGAACCGGGCCGCCCGCGGTGGTACAGTACGCCCATAAACGTTGGGGAGGGCCTATGAAAAAATTTTTCCTGCTGGCGCTGGCCGCGCTGCTGCTGACCACCGCCATCCTGGCTCCGGCTTCCGCCTCGGGCGCGGACGCGGGGGCCGCATTTATGGAGCTTCTCGCGGGCGGCGCGTACGCCGAGGCGTTCGACCGCTCGGACGACGCGATGCGCGGCGCGGTGATGTCCGCGGAGGGCTACGCCGCGATGTGGCAGGGCCTGCTGCTGCAGTTCGGGGAGTATGAGGGCGCCCAGGACCTGGGCGCGTCGGAAGCCGGCGGGTACGCCACGCACGACGTGCAGGCCTCGTTCGCCCGCGCGCGGGTGCGCTTCGACGTCATCTTCAACAGTGAAGGCAAGCTCGCGGGCATGCGCGTGACGGCCCTGGAGGCGCGCGAGGCGGAGCGTGAGCAGACCGGAGAGGTCGTGCTCCTGCGCGCGGGCGCCCAGGACGAGACCGAGGCGCTGCTCACCGTGCCGGAGGGGCCCGGTCCCTTCCCGGTCGTCATCCTGCTGTCCGGCTCCGGCCCCAACGACCGGGACGAGAGCGCCTACGGCATGGCGCCTTTCGGCGACCTGGCCCAGGGCCTCACCGCCCGCGGCGTCGCGACACTGCGCTACGACAAGTACACCCTCGC
>DATHTQ010000263.1:0-1644 GCA_035463055.1 Candidatus Limnocylindria bacterium | reverse complement strand
ATCTCATAGCCGTCTGCGCCCGGTACCGCGTCCCAGGTCACCTTCAGGCTGGTCCCGTTCACCGCCGTGACCTTCACGTTTTTCGGCGCGGGCCGAAGGACGGCGAAAATGCTCGGGCTGTACGTGGAATCATCGGAGAAGGAATCTCGCACGCGGTATATGGCGTCATACCGGCCGGGTTGGGTCGCGTATATGCTGATGGTGAACGGCATGTTGGGCGCAGAGGAAGAGCTGACGCCCGAGAACCCCCCGTTGAAGTAATACGCGATTTCCTGCACGAAGCCGGTGCTGCCGGGATACTGGCTGCTCCCAAAACCGGTCCAGCTGATGAGGTCGCCGACGTAGGCGGACGTGACGCTGGGCATGATCCTCCCGACGGTCGCCATTCCCGCGGGCGGGGTCATGGAGGGCAGCAGCCCGAGCAGCAGGACCGCGCACAGCGCGGCGGAAAGAAACTTTTTCATCCGATACTCCTTTCATCGAATCCATCAGGAATCCCCGGCCCTGCTTTCGGGCCGGGAGTCGCGTTCACTTCAGCGTCCTGACCCCCCTGTACGCGGACAACGCCCCGAAGAACGTCCCCGCGGACACCGTGCGGTACGCCTGCACCTTGAAGTAGTAGGCCGTGTTGGGCGTGAGGCCCGTGATGGTCAGCGTGGACGCGCTCACCCTGCGGAGGACCTTGTACGTCCCGCCCGCGGTCGGGCTGACCAGGATTTGGTACCCGCTTGCGCCGGGAACGGGCGTGATGACGAGCTTGACGCGGTCCTTCCCGGTCGCCGTGGCGCTCTGGATGGCGGCCTTCCCCAGCGGGATGCTGCCCACCGGCGCGCTGAACTGTCCGGAGGGCACACTGGAACTGCTGAAAATCAACACGTTGGTGGAACGGACCTGGTACCAGTAGATTTTGCCGGGGGTCAGGTAGGTGTTGGACCAGGATGTCGCCGTGGTCGTCCTGACCAGCGCGTACGGCCCGGCCTTGAATTCGCTCCGCCATATCTCATAGCCGTCTGCGCCCGGTACCGCGTCCCAGGTCACCTTCAGGCTGGTCCCGTTGACGGCGCCCACCTTCACGTTCCTGGGCGCGGGGCGCAGGGTGACGAAAACGCTCACGCTGTAGGTGGAATCGTCGGAGAAGGAATCCCTGGCCCGGAGTATGGCGTCATACCGTCCGGGCGCGCTCGCGAGGGTGCCGGCGGTGAACGCCGTGTTGGGGGTGTAGATGGCGGCGCCGCCCCTGGGCGCCCCGTTGAAGTAGTGGGAGATCTCCTGCATGAAGCCGGTGCTGCCGGGATACTGGCTGCTGCCGAAGGCCGTCCAGTAGAGGGTGTCGCCGACGTAGGCGGACGTGGCCTCGGGCACGATCCTCCCGACGGTCGCCATCCGCGCGGGCGCGCCCGCCATCGGCAGCAGCCCGAGCAGAAATGCCGCGCACAGCGCGGCGGAAAGAAACTTTTTCATCCGATACTCCTTTCATCGAATCCATCAGGAATCCCCGGCCCTGCTTTCGGGCCGGGAGTCGCGTTCACTTCAGCGTCCTGACGCCCTTGTACCCGCTCAGCGCCCCGAAGAACGTGCCCGCGGACACCGTGCGGTACGCCTGCACCTCGAAGTAATAGGCCGTATTGGGCGTGAGGCCCGTGA
>DATHTQ010000262.1:0-15225 GCA_035463055.1 Candidatus Limnocylindria bacterium | reverse complement strand
GACGTCAGCGTCAACGTCCGGCGCGGGGAAGTCGTGGGGATCGCGGGGCTCATCGGAGCGGGCCGCACCGAGCTGTGCCAGAGCGTGTTCGGGCGCGTGTACGGCACGAAGATTTCCGGCACCGTGAAGAAGGACGGCGTCCCCCTGCACCTGAACAGCGCGGCGGAGGCCATCCGCCACGGGTTCGCCTACATCACCGAGGACCGCAAGGGCGACGGGCTGGTCCTGACCAACTCCATCAAGCACAACGTCACGCTGTCGCGGCTGGAGCTGGTGAGCAGCCGGGGCGTCATCGACAAGGACAGGGAGCAGGCCGCCGCCGAGGAATACCGGCAGAAGCTCAACATCCGCACGCCGGACGTCGAGCAGTTCGTCAACAACCTGTCCGGCGGCAACCAGCAGAAGGTGCTCGTCGGCAAGTGGATGTTCTCGCAGCCGGACATCATGATGCTCGACGAGCCGACCCGCGGCATCGACGTGGGCGCGAAGTACGAGATCTACAACATCATCAACCGCCTGGTGGGCGAGGGCAAGGCCGTGCTGATGATTTCCAGCGAGCTGCAGGAGCTGCTGGGCATGTGCGACCGCATCTACGTGATGGCCGAGGGCCGCATCGTGGGCGAGCTGGGCCGCGCGGAGGCCACGCAGGAAATCGTCATGGACATGATCATGCAGGCAAGCAAGGGGGCGCGCAGCACATGGGCAAGCTGAAGGCGGGGTTTTCCAGGAACATCAAGCAGTTCGTGATGCTCATCATGCTGGTGATCATCATCGTGTTCTTCCAGCTGCTCACCAAGGGCACGCTGCTCAAGCCGATGAACGTGTTCAACCTCATCAACCAGAACGCCTACGTGGTGGTGCTGGCGGTGGGCATGCTGGTCTGCATCCTGACCGGCGGCAACATCGACCTGTCGGTCGGCTCGGTCGTCGCGTTCGTCGGCGCGTGCGCGGGCACGTTCATGATCTCCTGGAAGTGGGACCCGTACCTCTCCGCCCTGCTGTGCATGCTCATCGGCATGGTCATCGGGGCTTGGCACGGCTTCTGGATCGCCTACGCGCACATCCCGGCCTTCATCGTGACGCTGTCGGGCCAGCTCATCTTCCGCGGCCTGACGCTGATCCTGCTCAAGGGCCTGACCCTCTCCCCCTTCCCGTCCGCCTTCATGGGCCTTTCGACCGGGGCGATCCCCAACCTGCTGGGCGGCCTGCTGCCGGACACGCGGCTTCGCAACGTCACGAGCCTGGTCATCGGCATCCTGCTGGCCGTCGGCGTCATCATCTCGCAGTTCAAGATCCGCGCGGACCGCAAGCGCAAGGGCTACACCTACGACGGCATCCTCGCCGTCACGCTGCGGTCCGGGATCATCGCCGCCGCCATCGTATACTTCTTCTACATCCTTGCCAACTACACCGGCGCGCCGGTCGTGCTGATCTCCGTCGGCATCGTGCTGATGGTCTACACCTACATCACCAGCAAGACGGTCATGGGCCGCCACCTGTACGCGGTGGGCGGCAACGAGAAGGCGGCGCGGCTGTCCGGCGTCAAGACGGACAAGATCAAGTTCCTCGCCTACGTCAACATGAGCTTCCTGGCCGCCGTCGCGGGCCTCATCTTCTCCGCGCGGCTCAACTCGTCCTCCCCCCAGGCGGGCACCGGGTTCGAGCTCGATGCCATCGCCGCGTGCTACATCGGCGGCGCCTCCGCCTACGGCGGCATCGGGACGGTGGGCGGCGCGCTCATCGGCGCGCTCATCATGGGCGTGCTCAACAACGGCATGTCCATCCAGGGAATCTCCATCGACGTGCAGCAGGTCGTCAAGGGACTGGTCCTGCTCGCCGCGGTGGCCTTCGACGTGATCAGCAAGCAGAAGGTCTCGCTGCCGTTCCTGTCCCGCTTCTCGCGCTGGACCGCCAGGGTCACACCGGGCGAAAAGGTGGCGTAAAGCCCCGCCCACACGGCGGCCGGCACATCCGGAATCCGGGCAGTTCAGCCCGGATTCTTTATGCCGCCAAGGGGCGCGAGGCGCGGTTCGCCGTTCCGCCGCTTCCCTCCCGCTCCCCCGCGGGGCATCCGAAACGAGCGGGAAATCCATGAATGGTACAAAGGTTGTACGTGTCCGCGCAGTTGACACATCCCGGGCCGCATGGTAATGTAAGCCGAAATTTACATACCGGCGGTGCAAAGGCGAATGGCAGTCGCGGGTGGAGATTTTTGGCAGTGAAGGCAATCGTGAAGTTCGCGGACGGGGCTGAAGGGTTTGGCATGCGGGACGTTGCCAGGCCTGTTCCCGCGCGCGGGGAATTGCTGCTGGAAGTCGCCTACGTCGGTATCTGCGGAACGGACATCCACATCATCCATGACGAATACCCCCACAGCCTGCCCGTGACGCTGGGGCACGAGTACGTGGCGACGGTAGCCGCGCTGGGCGAGGGCGCGGAGGGGTTCGCCGTGGGCGACACGGTCGTTTCGCTGGCCTGCGCCTTCACCTGCCGCACGTGCGCCTACTGCGAGGCCGGGCTCGACATGATGTGCGAGAACCGGCGCTCCCTGGGCTCGTGGCGGGACGGCGCGATGTCGCGGTTCGTCGTGGTGCCCGCGCGCAGCTGCTTCCGGGTGGACGGGCCGCCCACGGACGAGAAGGCGGCGTACGAGCCTGCGGCGTGCTGCGTGCGCGCCGTGCATGAAATCGGCGGGGTCACTGCAGGCGACGTCGTGCTGGTCAGCGGCGCGGGTCTCATCGGCCAAGTCTGCGCGCAGCTGTGCAAGCAGGCCGGCGCGCGCGTGGTCATAGCGGGCCTGCCGTCGGACTCCGAGCGCCTTGCGCTGGCGGAGTCGCTGGGGGCGGACAGGCGCGCGGACTCCGCCGAAGCCATCGCGAAGGCGCTGGGCGACCTGGGCGAGCCCGGCTTCACGCTCTCGTTCGAGTGCGCCGGGGCGGCCGCCTCGCTGGCGAACTGCATCCGTTTCTCGAAACGGCACGGCCGCGTGGTGCAGGTCGGGCTGTACGGCAAGGGCGTCCAGGTGGACCTGGACGGAGCCCTCTATAAGGAGCTCCGCCTGCTCACCAGCTTCGGGTCTAACCCGTCGAGCTGGAAAATGATGCTGGGCCTCGTCGGCGGCATCCGCCTCAAGCCCTTCCTGGACCGCGTGCTGCCGCTTCATGCATGGGAGCAGGCGTTCCGGGACGCGCAGGGCGCGAAGCATTTCAAGGTCCTGATGAAGATCGATGGGTAAGGACGCCGCATTGAACGAGAACCGCTACCTCCGGTGGCTGTCCGGGGAGACCGCGTCGGTGTACTGGCATGACAGCGCCGTCGTGCAGGAGCTGGACGAAGCCATATCCAACGGCGCGCGCGGGCTGACGACAAACCCATTCCTCATCGCCTCCACCCTCAAGTCGGACCCGGGCTTCTGGGCTTCCGCGCTCAAGGGCGTGGAGCCGGGCATCCGCGGCGACGCGAGGGCCGAGGAATGGACCGTCCAGGTGGTCGCCTACCTCGCCGCGAAGGTGCGGGGGATGCGCGCGCTGGGCGACGCCTGCGGGTACTGCTGCGCACAGGTCAACCCCTCCCGCCCGGGAGACGTGGAAACCATCCTCGCCGCGGCCAAAAGGTACCAGGCATGCGGGGACAACGTGGTCGTCAAGATCGCGGCGTCGCGCGCCGGCATCGAGGCGATCGAGGAGTGCGCGGCGCTGGGCATGAACGTCGCGGCGACGGTGAGCTTCACGGTGGCGCAGGTGCTGGCGGTCGGGGAAGCCGTGCGCCGCGGGCACGAGCGCGCGAGGAAGAACGGCATCCGGCCGGGCCTGGGCATCGCGGTGCTCATGGTGGGGCGCCTGGACGATTACCTGCGGGACGTCATGCAGGACACGCGCGCGAAGGCAACGGAGTCGGACGTCGTCTGGGCCGGCACCGCGGCCATCAAGCGGGCCTGGCGCATCTTCCGGGAACGGGGCTACGAGTGCCGGCTGATGCCCGCGGGCTGCCGCGGCGCATACCACGTGACCCAGCTCGCGGGCGCGGACATGGTCATGAGCATCGCCCCGGGCATCGCGAAGGCGCTCGCCGGTGAGACGCAGCTCACCCCGCGAATCAATGAGGACGTGGACCCCGGCATCATCGCCCGGCTGATGGGCATGCCGGAGTTCGTCAAGGCCTACGAGCCCGACGGCATGCAGCCGGAGGAGTTCATCACGTTCGGCTCCTTCAACCGCACGCTCGACCAGTTCGTCCAGTGCGGGTGGAACACGCTCAAGGAATTCGGGCTTCAACCAGGTTAACGGCGGAATTTGGCAGGGGCGAAAGCCCGTGCTGAAAAATACATGGAGGTTCAGGCAATGAAAAAGGCAGTCTCCCTCGTTCTCGCCCTGGCGCTCGTGCTCGGAAGCACGGCCGCGTTCGCCGCGGTCTGGCCCAACGGCACCCCCACCGTCTACGTCGGCTACGGCGCAGGCGGCGGCACCGACACGTCCGTCCGCCCCGTGGTAGCCGAGATGGCCAAGTACCTCGGCGAGACCATCAACGTGGTCAACATGCCGGGCGCGAACTCCTCCGTGGCCGCCGAGTACGTGCTCGCGCAGCCGCACGACGGCTATTCCCTCTTCGCCACCGGCACCGGCGGCTTCTCCTCCTTCCCGGTGTACGCCTACTCCGATTCCAGCTGGCAGGACTGGATCTCCTTCCACCCGTTCTCCGGCCCGGCAGTCGTGTACGCCAACCCTGACTCCGGCATCACCACGACCGAGCAGTTGTTCGACTACATCGCGGCCGGCAACAAGTTCGGCGTCGGCGCGTTCGGCAACGGCCCGCACACCCAGTTCGAGGCCATCGCCGCCGCCAAGGGCGTCGCTTCCCCGAACTACGCGCTGTTCGGCTCCTGCAACGAAGCCGGCGTGGGCTGCATCGCGGGCGATGCGATGGTTGGCGCCAGCTCCCTGTCCGCCGTCATCGACTTCATCAACGCCGGCAGGCTGGTCCCCATCTTCGTGACCTCCGCGACCCCGTTTGAGTTCACCGGAGTGGGCATCACCGCCCCCTCGGTCACCACGGAAGTCCCCGGCACCGAGTCCATCCCCAGCCTCAACGAGACCTGGCCCGTCATGATCCCGCGCGACGCGCCGCAGGAAATCGTCGACAAGCTGACCGAAGCGTTCAACTACGCCATCACGACCGACGCCATCAAGGACTTCGCGGCCTCCAAGGGCTTCAACATCATCGGCCTCACCGGTGAGGAAGCCGACAAGTTCCTGGCCTACTCCATCTCCGGCTACGCCTGGACCATCTTCAACGCCGGCCTGGCCGAAGGCAACCCCGCGGACCACGGCATCCCGACCCTCGCCGAGTTCGACTGGGAAGCCCTCAAGGACACCCTGAAGTAATCCCCCTGAATTGACCCGATGCAGGGGGGCATCGTCGACGGCGAATGTCTGCGGTGCCCTCCTGTACCATGGAAAGGAGCGGCTGCAATGGAAGAGCAGCGGAAGAAAAAGGGCGCGGCCATCAACACGGTGTTCGGCGCGCTCCTCGTGCTGTTCAGCGTCTACGTCATCATCAGCTCGCTGAACATGCGGTATTTCCGGACCTTCATCGACGGCGCCGGGTTTTTTCCGCTGATCATCGGCTGCGTGCTGCTGGGCCTGGGCGCGATCCTGACGTTCATCGGCATCAACGCCGGGGGCTTGGCTGAGCTCCGCGAGGTGCTGACCGGCAGTTACCTCAAGGCGTTCGTGCGCAGCGAAGGCACGGTGCGCGTGGTGATCCTGACCGGGATGATGGCCGTGTACGTGTTCGTCCTGCTGGGCACCATCCCCTTCGTCTGGGCGACCTCCGCCTACCTGTTCGCGAACTTCCTCTATCTGAAGTCCTATACCAAGAAGTGGATCCTGCCCGGGTGGGTGATGGCGCTCATCACGTCGCTGGTGACGTCCTTCGCGGTCTATTACGCGTTCCGGCTCGGCCTCGGGCTGACCATACCTTAAGGAGGCTGTTCAAGTGAATGAGATCGCGGCACAGCTCGGGCATTTCGCACAGGCCGTCACCATCGCCTGGAGCGGCGCGAACCTTCTGATCATCGCGGGCGCGGTGCTGCTGGGCCTGGTCGTCGGGGCGATCCCGGGGCTTACGGGCACGATGGCGCTGGCGCTGCTGATCAACATCACCTACGGCATGTCGCGGGACGCGGCGGTGGCGTTCATGCTGGGCACCTACGTAGGCGCGGTGTCGGGCGGGCTGTTCTCCGCGGTGATGCTCAACATCCCCGGGACGCCCAACGCGGCGGCGACCGCGCTGGACGGGTACCCGCTCGCGATGCAGGGCAAGGGCGGCAAGGCGAGGTTCGGGGGCATCATGGTCTCCTGCCTCGGCACGCTGCTCGCCTGCGTCATCATGATGCTCGCGACCCCGGTGATCTCCAACATCGCGCTGAAGTTCGGCAAGTGGGAGCTGTTCCTGCTGGCGCTGTTCGGCATCACCATCTGCGGCAACCTGACGGTGGACAGCACGCCGCTCAAGGGCTGGATCGGCGGGTTCCTGGGCTTCTTCTTCGCGATGATCGGCGTGGACGGCCTGTACAACGGCCCCCGCTTCATCTGGATGCGGGAGCTCACCAGCGGCATCACGCTCATCCCGGCGCTCATCGGCCTGTTCGGCATCGCCGAGGTGCTGACCGTGCTGCAGGACAGGACGCCCATCCAGATGACCAAGGACACGGGCTCGATGATCCCCGACCGCAAGGAGTTCAAGAGCCTGTTCAAGCCGGTCCTGCGCTCCACCCTCATCGGCACGGGCATCGGCGCGATCCCCGGCGCGGGCGAGGACATCGCCGCGTGGCTGTCCTATTCGGTGGGCAAGTCGCGCAGCAAGGAAAAGCACCTGTTCGGCAAGGGGAGCTTCGAGGGGGTATCGTGCTCGGAGACCGCGAACAACGCGTGCATCCCCGGCGCGATGGTCCCGATGCTGACGCTGGCGATCCCCGGCTCGACCCAGGCCGCGATGTTCCTCGCCGCGCTGAACCTGCACGGCGTCCAGCCCGGGCCCATGCTCACGCTCAAGGACCCGAGCTTCATGTACGTCGTCGGCCTCACCCTCGCTGTCGCGGCGGTCATCATGTTCGGCATCGCGATCTTCCTGACCAAGCCGATGACCAAGATCCTGCAGGTCAACCGCAAGATCCTCATGCCCATCATCGTGGTGCTGACGGTCGTGGGCGCGTACGCCTCGCGCTCCACGTGGTTCGACGTGCGGCTGATGCTGGTGTTCGGCGTCCTGGGCTTCATCCTGCGCAAGATCAACATCCCCATGGCGCCCATAACGCTGGGCCTCATCCTGGGCGGCACCGCGGACACCAGCTTCCGGCAGGCGCTGTCGCTGGGCAACGGGTCCATCCTCCCGCTGCTCTCGCGCACCGTGGGCAACATCCTCATCGCGGTCGTGCTGTACACGCTGGTGTCGGGCACCATCAAGACCATCAAGGCCACGCGGGCGGAAATCCGCGAGAAGAAGGGCGGCGCGCAGCAATAAGCCGGCGCGTCCCTGGGGCCGTGCAATAGGACTTTCAGGAGGGCGACCATGAACGTCAGGGGCAAGACGATCCTCATCACCGGGGGCGCCGGGGGGCTGGGCGGCGCGATGGCGCAGCTGCTCAGCCAGCACGGCGCGAGCATCCTCATCCTGGACCTGGAGGCCGCGCGCGAGAAGGGCGAGGCGCTGGCGGGCGAGCTGACAGCCGCGGGCGGCGCGGCCTGGTTCTGCGGCGCGGACGTGACCCTGGAGGAGGACTGGCAGAAGGCAGTCGCCCTCGCGCTGGAGAAGACCGGCCGGGTGGACGTCCTCGTCAACAACGCGGGCATCAACATCCGCAAGCCCGTCGAGGAGATGAGCGTCGACGAGTGGATGACGATGATGCGGGTCAACACCGCCTCGACGTTCCTGGGCTGCAAGTACGCCATTCCCGTGATGCGCGCGCAGGGCGGCGGCGCGATCATCAACACCTCCTCCGTGTGCGGGCTCATCGGCCACAGGTACACGACGGAGGCCTACACCGCGACCAAGGGCGCCGTCACGATGCTGACCAAGGCGATCGCCTCGCGTTACGCCAAGGACAACATCCGCTGCAACTCCATCCACCCGTCCACGGTGGACACCCCCTTCATCCAGGCGCTGTTCAACGACCCCGTGCAGGGCGCGCAGCGCCGCGCCGAGCGCCTCGGCGAGGTGCCGCTGGGCCGGCTCGCCACCTCCGACGACGTCGCCTACGCTGTGCTCTACCTCGCCAGCGAGGAGGCTTCCTTCATCAACGGGGTTGCGCTGCCCATCGACGGCGGCGTGACCTGCTGCTGATGTGACCGGACAACCTACAGGAGAGGAACGCATGGAATTCACCCAACAGGAAATCCAGGGCCTCAGGAAACGCGCCGCGCAGCTTCGCGGCGACCTCATTGAGATGATTCCCGCCGGGAAGGTGGGCCACCTTGGGGGCAGCTCCTCCATCATGGACGTCGTCGCGGCGCTTTACTTCAAGGTCATGAAGGTCTTCGACGACCCGAAGGATCCCCGGCGCGATATCCTCGTGTTCTCCAAGGGGCACGCAGTGCTGGCGCAGTACGCGGCCCTGGTCGAGCTGGGCTACATCGACCGCGAGGCGCTCAAGCACGTCAAGACCCTCGAGTGCGTCCTGCAGGGCCACCCCGACATGGACCACACGCCCGGCATCGAGGCGGTGACCGGTTCGCTGGGGCAGGGGCTGTCCATCTGCCTGGGCATGGCGCTGGGCATGCGCCTGGAGGGCAAGGATTCCCGCGTCTACTGCGTCCTGGGCGACGGCGAGCTGGCGGAAGGCCAGGTATGGGAGGCGGCGATGGCCGCCGCGGCCTACAAGGCGGACAACCTCTGCGCCATCGTGGACGACAACGGCGTGCAGGCCACCGCGCCCACCAGCCAGGTGCTGGCGATCCCCGCCATCCGCGACAAGTGGGCGGCGTTCGGCTGGCAGACCATCGAGATCGACGGCCACGACATGGGGCAGATCCTGAACGCGTTTGAGCAGGCCAGGGGCGTCAAGGGCAAGCCGACCGTCATCCTGGCCAAGACCGTCAAGGGCAAGGGCTTCTCCTTCGCCGAGGGCAAGGCCGCCTACCACAACGCCGCGATGAACGAGGACGAGTACGCGCAGGCGAAGGAAACCGTGCGCAGGATGCTCGAGGAGGTGCAGGGATGAAGATGGGAAACATGCGCAAGGCCTACGGCACGGCGCTGCTGGAGCTGGGCCGCGAGAACCCGAAGGTCGTCGCCCTTGAGGCCGACCTCGGGAAGTCCACGATGTCCAACATGTTCGAGGCGGAGTTCCCGGCCCGGTACTTCCAGATGGGCATCGCGGAAGCCAACATGATGTCCGTGGCCGCCGGCCTCTCGCTGACGGGGCACGTGGCGTTCGCCAGCACCTTCGCGGTGTTCGCGTCCGGCCGCCCGTACGACCAGATCCGCTCCTCGGTGGCCATCCCGCGCCTGAACGTCAAGATCTGCGGCTCGTCCGCCGGCCTGTCCGACTTCGGCGACGGCAAGACCCACCAGTCCATCGACGACATCACCATCATGCGCGTGCTGCCCAACATGCACGTGTTCTCCCCCGCGGACGCCGCGGAGACCGAGAAGATCGTCAAGGCGATGGCGGACATCCCCGGCCCGTGCTACATCCGCGTCAACCGCAACGACGTGCCGGAGGTCACCAACCCGGACGAGCCGTTCGTGATGGGCAAGGTCAAAACCCTGCGGGACGGCGGGGACGTCGTCATCTTCGCGACGGGCTACATGGTCCACCAGGCGCTGCAGGCTGCGGAAGCGCTCGGGAAGGACGGCATCTCCGCCAGGGTGGTCAACGTCGCCACCATCAAGCCCTTCGACGTGAAAGGCGTGCAGGAAGCCGCGCGCGGCATGAAGGCCGCCGTCAGCGTCGAGGAAGCCAGCGTGTTCGGCGGGCTGGGCTCCGCGGTGTGCGAGGCGCTCTGCGCCGGGCCCGCGGGCAGCCAGGTCCCCGTCGGCGTCATCGGCATCCAGGACACCTTCGGCACGTGCGCCCAGAGCTATGAGGAGCTCCTCCGGCATTACAGCCTGATGCCGGAAGACATCGTCGCCAAGGTGAAGGGCTTGCTGTAAGCCCGTCCGGGCATGCAGGGTGGTTACCGAGAAATTTCTGCTCAGGCATGCCGTAATGGGGAAAGGCTACCAGGGATAGGATCCCAGTAAATACAATAGGTATCAGGCGGTGGGAAACCACCGCCTTTTCTATACTTTATGGGAAGTTCGATGAAGCCTCAGGATGGTCCTGGCCTTGCTTTTCACCTGTTCAAAGAATATGCGCCGCTTGCTACATTCTGAGCATGGGCTGCCACATGGGAGCCTGCCCCTCCCCCATTCGCGCCCCATCACCAACCGGCCATCATGCAATCGTCTGCTTAAGTGACGGCACGGAAAAGCCGGCGAACCAGCCGCCGGCATTTTCAAGGTTTGTTACACATGCCTCTCGGCACGGGGGTTCCCTTACCTGTGGTACTCCTGGTTGGCGAGGCGCTCGTAGTAATGGGCCAGCGCGCTGTGGTCCAGCACCCCGTCCCCCATCCCGTGCAGCACCTTCATCATTTCCAGCACCTGCGCGGACAGCGGCGTCGGCGCGTCCACGCTCTGCGCAGCGTCCATGACGTTGTTCAGGTCCTTGATGTGCAGGTCGATGCGGAACCCGGGCTTGAAGTTGCGGTCCATCATCATGGGCGCCTTGGCGTCCATGACCGTGGAGCCCGCCAGGCCGCCGCGGATGGCCTTGTAGATGGTCTCCGGGCTCACGCCCGCCTTCTGGCCCAGCATCAGCGCCTCGGCCACCGCCGCGATGTTGCACGCCACGACGATCTGGTTGCACAGTTTGGTCACGTTGCCCGCGCCGATGTCCCCGCACAGCACGACGGACGCGCCCATCTTCTCCAGGATGGGCTTCACCTCGTCGAACGTTTCCTGCTTGCCGCCGACCATGAAGGACAGCGTGCCGTCCACGGCCTTGGGCTCGCCGCCGCTGACCGGGGCGTCCAGCATGCGGATGCCCTTGGCCTCCAGCGCCGAGGCGACCTCGCGCGAAGCCATCGGGTTGATGCTGCTCATGTCCACGAGGATGGCGCCGGGGCGCGCCGCGTCCATGACCCCGCCCTCGAAGATGACCTGCTTGACCTGCGGCGAGTTGGGCAGCATCGTCAGGATGACGTCCGCCGCGCCCGCCGCTTCCCTGGCGTCCTTCGCCTGCTTCGCGCCCGCCGCGACGACCTCGGCGACCGCCGCCTGGTTGAGGTCGAACACCGTCAGGTCGTACCCCGCCTTCAGCAGGTTCTTCGCCATCGGCTTGCCCATGATGCCCAGCCCGATGAAACCAATCTTCACCCTTGTTCCTCCTCTGTGTGCCTGATGTATGCGCCGTTGCCGGCCGTATGGTGGGATAGTAACCTATTTTGCGGGCAATCTCAAGGTATGTGGGTTGTGTATAACGGGAAGGCTTGCGGCGCAACTGCATATGCACAGCGGAGAATCCTTCCTACGGTTATCTTTATTATTCTTGATAGAATCTTGGGTCAGTCCACGATGCCGCCCGCTGCAAGCGGCGTGACCATCCCTGATTGCGGCGGTACCGTCAGGCGGATTTCCCCGGAACCGGGAGCTGCGCCGTCCAGCGTGATGCGTACCGGCGCCTCGCGCCCGGTCGTGTTCACCGTGACGGCGATGAGGGTGGAATCCGTCCGCAGGAGGCGGACGACCGTCGCGAGCGCCGGCATGAATCCCTCCCCGCGCGGGACGTCCAGGCTGGCGAAGCAGCCGTACCCCTCCCTGCGCAGCGCGTGGGCGAGGACCTCCTCGTTTTCAGGCGCTTCACCCTTCGCGTAAGGAATGGAAACGAACGAGCCCAGCCAGACGCCCTTCCCCTGCCCCTGTGAATATTCCGTCCACGCGGGCAGCCCGTCCGCAAAGGATGCCTTGACCGCCACGCCGTCCAGCGGTTGGACGGCATGCCGGTACAGCGCTCCGCGGAAAACAGGCGTGCCTTCGGCTGTTGCCTCGGCCTTCCCGCCCTCCGGGAGCCCCTGCACCTCCACGTGCGCAAGGCCGAACAGCCTGCGCAGCGCGGATGCCTGCTGGTCCAGCAGCCCCGCCCCGTCGTACAGGCCGGGGAAAGCCTCGCTGACCACGGTGCCGCCCGCGCGGATGAATGCCTCCAGGGCTTCGATTTCCTTGGCGGACAGGACCATCGGCATGGGGAGCATCAGCACGCGCACGCCCTCATCCCATGCCGTATCTAAATGGTCCTGGTGGACGAAGCCGAAGGGTATGCCCCGCAGGTAGGCCGCCTTGCAGAAGCCGTGGACCGACTGGGCGTACATCGCCTCCTGCCTGTCGGCAGAGTAAAACCAGACCGAGTTCGTCCGCGACAGGTACACCGCGTTAAGCGGCTTGACGGGTCTTGCTAGCGCCAGCATCGGAACGTCCAGCGCCCTGGCGCAGCGCCCCGCTTCCAGCGACCTTGGGGTGTCCTCCCCCAGGAATCCGGTCAGGCCGAAGCCGGGGGATTCGATGCCGGCAGGCTCCGGCGCGTACTGCCAGTAGGTCACCCCCTTGCCTCCCGCGGCGACGGTGATGTAGTTCCACAGGCGGATGTCCGCCTCGTCCGGCACTTCGCCGCCCAGCAGGCCCGCCTTCCCGCCGCCGCCCTGCAGCTCCACCTGGTAGAAGGGCTTCCCGCGGGAGGCCTCCGCGACGGAAAGGCTGTTCAGCAGGTGGTTGAAGAAGGGGTCGCGGCGCATCAGCCATTTCGGGAAGCAGGTCAGGCCGAACACGTCCACTTCCCGGGCGAGGATGAACTCGTCCCCCAGCTCGTTGGCGAGGCCGCCGTTCCCCTGCGTGCCCAGGTAACCTGAATAGGCGACGTGGGACTGGACGCGAATCCCCGGATACCCGCTTCTCGCCGCCGCGATGCGGCCCTGCATCCAGCGCCCGAGGTTGTCGAGCCAGAAGAGCCGCCAATCCATCATGTCCGCCCAGGTCCCTATGCGCGGGGGCGGGTCCGCCTGTTCCCAGGAGGTGTATGCGCGGAACCATGCGCTGTTTAGCCTGTCCAGCGTGCCGTACTTCTCCTTCAGCCAGGTGCGGAAGCGCTCCCTGGAATGGCGGCAGTAGCACAGCATGTCGCCCCGGTAGTCGAACATCGGCTCCAGGTGCGGCTCGTTCCAGACGTCCAGCGCCAGCATCGCGGGATGGCCCCCGATATGCGCGGCCAGCGCACCGATGAACCGCGCGATGGCTGCCGCCGCCTCCTCGTGGTCGGGGCAGCAGCCGGGCCAGCCCGCGCTGGGCAGGTTCGCGGGGCCGCCCCAGGCAACGCGCTCCCCCTTCGCGGTCGTGTAGAACGCGTCGCCGTTTCCCTCCGCCATCCAGTAGGGCGCGCCTTCGGGGATGGCGTTGACGACCACCCTGAGCCCGTTCTCATGGGCGATGTCCATGAGCTCGTCCAGGTCATCGAACGTGAACACGCCGGGGCTGCGCTCGGTCCAGTTCCACACGGCCCACAGCTTCACCGTGTTGAACCCCAGCTCCCGCATGTGCGCCAGGTCGCGCCGCCAGGCTTCCCTGCCGGGGAACGGAGGCCGGTAATACTGCGCCCCGAAAACCATGCCGATGTCCGTGCTGCCCATGGGCCGCTCCATCCCGGCATGGCGAACGCCCGGTCCCCGGGCGCTGCCAGCCGTCATTATTCGGTATCCGGTTATCCCTTCACGGCGCCGGCCGTCATGCCGGTCACCAGGAATTTCTGCATCGCGAAGCCCAGGACCACGATTGGGGCGAGCGTGATGGTGGCCGCGGCTGAGCATTTCCCCCAGTCCACCGACATCGCGCCCGTGAACCGTGCGACGGCCACGGTGAGCGGGTACGTCCTGACGTTCGTCAGCGTCAGCGAAAACAGCAGCTCGTTCCATGAGCTCTGCATGGCGAGGATCATGGCGGAGGCCAGCGCGGGGGTCAGCAGCGGCAGGACGATATGGAAGAACGTCATCATCCGGGAGCAGCCCATCTCCGTGGCGGACTCCAGCAGCTCGCCCGGGATGTCCTCGATGAACCCGCGCATCAGCCAGGTCACGAATGGCACCGATATCGCCGCGTGCGCGAGGATGGGAGAGATGAACCGCCCGGTGAGCTGCATGCGGTTGAGCATGGTGTACAGCGGGATCATGATGGTGACCGAGGGGACCAGCTTCCCCAGCATCATCAGGTTGCTCAGCCGGATGCCGGTCCGGCTCTTGAACAGCCGCAGGCCGTAGGCGGCCAGGGTGCCCATCAGGATGACCGCCAGGGTGGCGCTGCCCGCGATGATGGCCGAGTTGACGAAGTACTGGGTGAAGTTGTCCACCGACAGCACGCGCTCGAAGTGCGTCAGGATGGGCTGGAAAATGATGCTGGGCGGCATGCGCTTGATGTCGAGCGTGCGGCGGAACGCGTTGGATACGACAATGTATACCGGGATGACAGAAATCAGGAGGAACACCAGCACCAGCGCCCGAGCGATGATGCGGTTGTACAGCTTTGTCCTTACACCCATGGCTTACCCCCCTTTCACCGCAGGACGCGCCTCCTGCTGAAGCGGGCGAAAGGCAGCCCGAACAGCAGGAAGGCCACGGCCATCGCCGCGATGGAAAGCGCCATTGCATAGCCCATGTCCACGTTGGAGAAAGCCTGGTTGAACGCATAGATGTTCACGGAGACGCTGGCGTTGTTGGGGCCGCCCTCCGTGAGGCCGTAGATGAGGTCGAACACCTTGATCGTGTCCACGCCGCTGATGAACAGCACCACCATGTACACCTTGGCCAGCAGCGGCAGCGTGATGTCCCGGAAGGCCCGGTAGCCGCCCGCGCCGTCCACGTACGCCGCCTCGTACAGCTCCTGCGGTACGGAAGCGAGCCCCGCGGTCAGCACGATGACGTAGAACGGCACCACCTGCCACCAGTGCGCGATGATGACCGACAGCAGGGCGGTGCTCTCCCCCATGACGCCGGGGAAGTCCTTTACGCCCAGGCCGAACTGCCGCAGGACCCAGTACAGGATGCCCTGGGGGTCGTAGATGTAGCGCCATATCAGGCTGATGATGATGGGCGAAATGAGCAGCGGCATCGTCACGACGGGGCGGACGAGCGAGGCCTCCCTGCG
>DATHTQ010000261.1:0-4574 GCA_035463055.1 Candidatus Limnocylindria bacterium | reverse complement strand
CAATATAAATCTCAGCTAGCCGCCGATAGATGCAGCATATGCCTACAGAAAGCAACGCATTTTTTCAGCGCTGATGATTTTTTTGAGGCAAGTATTCGTTTTGCTATTTTTGCTATGTGATTGCTTGCTCCTTGTTGCCTTTTCCTTTTCCTCACTCCCCGCTATTCCTCCCATACACCTCCTCCCTCTGCCCCTCGTCCAGCGCGGCCTGGGTCACCAGCGCGATGGCGATGATGCCGCCGATGCTCAGCATCAGGCGGGTCAGCGTGAACGGCAGGCCCAGGCTGGCGGCCTCGAAGGTGAGCATCGGGATCTTGGTCGTGGACCACGCGCCGATGAAGATGAACACGTTCATGAGGCTGCTGCCCTTTTTCAGCATCACCCCCGCGACGGGGAACGCCGCGTACAGCGGGCCCGCGGCTGCGGAGCCGAGCAGGAAGGCGATGAGCGCGCCGCGCACGCCGGAGCCCTTGCCCGTGTAGCGCATCATGGTCGCCCGGTCCACCCACACGTCCATCAGGCCCAGCAGGATGAAGATGGGCGGCACGACCGCCAGCATCTCCAGCAGGTTCGCGCGCGTGAGCTGCAGCGACTTGAGCCCGACGGCCGGCACGATAATCCCGATGACGGCGTTGGCGAGCGCCAGCAGCAGGAACACGCGGTAGCGCCTGACGATGTTCTTCATCCCATCACCGCCCCGACCACCAGCGCGGCCACCAAAGAGAACGCGTACGCCGCCAGGTTGCGGGCCAGCGCCGCGCGCTTCCCGAACGTCCTGATCTCCAGCGGCAGCGTCACGACGCCCACCATCATCAGCGTGGACACGAACGCCGCGATCTGCATATAGCCCGCGCCGCTTCGCAGCAGCGCCGCCGCCAGCGGGAACGCGACGAACCCGGGGATCAGCGTGACGGAGCCGACCAGCGACGCCGCCAGCACCCCCCACATCCCGGAGTTGGAGCCCAGCAGCCGGGTGATGGTCTCCGGCGTCAGCACGGAGAACGCCAGCCCGATGATGACCAGGATGGCGAGGAACTGCGGCAGGATGTTTTCGAAGGACTTCCAGGCCTTCTTCAGCGCCAGCGCGGTCTTCTTGCGGTCCCGGAGGAAGGACGCCAGCAGGGCCGTCCCCGCCAGGGCGTACAGCACGTAGGTGAACAATCTTACTCTTCCCGTTCGTTGTTTTGCATGGAACGCCCGATTCCCTCGGGCCGGACAAAGCGGCCCCGCGGCCGCTTATTGGAGGGGTATTACCAGGATGCTTAGCGGATAAGTCGCTTCCCCGCGGAATGCTTACCGAATGACAATATCCCAAGTGGGATGCTTACGGGAGGACACTCTTCTCGCCCGGGATTCTTGCCGAAGGACTATATCCTCCACAGGACATTTACCGAATGACAATGTCCCCCCGCAGCACCCTCTCCCGCAAGTCCAGCACCTTTTCGTGGATTGCCCGGATGGTCTCGCGGAACACCTCGTCCCCTTGGCCCGTGGGGTCGTCCAGGCCCCAGTCCTCCTCATGCCGCCCCGGCACGTACGGGCAGGCGACCTCGCAGCCCATCTTCACGACGATATCCACGGGCGGCAGTTCGTCCAGCAGCTTGCTGCGCTGCCCCCGCTCCATGTCTATGCCGTATATCTCCTTCATCAGCCGCACGGCGTCCTGGTTGATGCGCGGCTTCGTCTCCGTCCCGGCGGAATAGCTTTCGAACGTATCGGCGGCAAGGTGTTTGCCCAATGCTTCCGCGATCTGGCTGCGGCAGGAATTGTGGACGCACACGAACGCGACCCTGGGCATGCTCATGCGGGGAACCATCCCTTCGTCCTGTTCGCGATGCGCACCAGCGCCAGCATCACCGGCACCTCCACCAGCACGCCCACGATGGTCGCCAGCGCAACGGGGCTCTGCGCGCCGAAGAGCGAGATGGCCACCGCCACCGCGAGCTCGAAGAAGTTGGACGCCCCGATCATCCCCGCGGGCGCGGCGACGTCGTGCGGCAGCTTCAGCGCCCTGGCGGCGAGGTAGGCGATGAAGAAGATCAGCACGGTCTGGATGGTCAGCGGGACGGCGATGAGCACGATGTGCAGCGGGTTCTGCAGGATGACCCTGCCCTGGAAGGAAAAGATGATGACCAGGGTCAGCAGCAGCCCCGCGACCGTGATGTTGTTCCACTTGGGCAGGAAGACGTCCCTGAACCAGGCCTCGCCCCTGCGCTTGATGATCTGCGTGCGGGTGATGATGCCCGCGGTGAGCGGGATGACCACGAACAGCACGACCGAGAGGATGAGGGTGCCCCAGGGGATCCGGATGCCGCCCACGCCCAGCAGGAACGCCACGATGGGCGTGAACGCGACCAGGATGATGAGGTCGTTGGTCGCGACCTGCACCACCGTGTAGGCGGGGTTGCCCTTCGTGAGGTGGCTCCACACGAACACCATCGCGGTGCAGGGCGCCGCGCCCAGCAGGATGGCCCCGGCAAGGTAGCTCTTCGCCAGGTCCGCCGGGATCAGCGCCCGGAACACGACGTAAAAGAAGAACCACGCGATGCCGAACATCGTGAAGGGCTTGATGAGCCAGTTGGTCGCCCAGGTCACGTACAGGCCCTTGGGGTTCCTGCCCACGTTGCGGATGCTCTGGAAGTCCACCTTGAGCATCATCGGGTAGATCATCAGCCAGATGAGGATCGCGATGGGGATGGACACGTTGGCATACTCGAACCGCCCCAGGAACGCCGGGACGCCCGGCAGGTACTGGCCGATGAGGATGCCCAGGCCCATGCACAGCAGGACCCACAGGGTCAGGTATTTCTCGAAGAAGCCGATCCGGGCCTGCTTGCTTTCCATCCCTACCCCCGCACCTTGCGCAGGATGGCCGCGACCTCGTCCGTTTTCAGCGCCTTCCCGAAGGAAACGACCTTGCCGTCCACCACCAGCGCGGGGGTCGTCATGACGCCGAAAGCGGCGATGTCCGCGAAGTCCGTCACGTGGCCGACCGCCGTGTCCATGCCCAGCCGCGCCAGCGCTTCCTTGGTGGCTGCCTCCAGCGCGTTGCACTTGTCGCAGCCGCTGCCCAGCACCTGGACCGACGGCCCCTCCGCCCCGGCGGCTCCCGCCTTGTCCGCGGGTTTCGGCGCGCACCCCGCGCAGCCCGCGCAGCATGATTCCGCCACTTGTTCCTTCTTCCTTCCGAACAGCGCCATGTGTGAACCCTCCTGCAATAGTGATTCCGTTTTTGTCAGAAACCAAGGTAGAACATGTACAGGCCGATGGCCAGGATGGCCGCGCCCATGACGATCTTCACGGCCTGGCTCACCTTCCCGTATTTCTCGTTCCTCGTGAGTTTCTGCACGAAGCCGACCGAGGTGCCCGCCACGACGGCGAGGATGCCGTGCCCGATGGAGTAGAGCAGCAGCAGCAGGATGCCCCAGAGGATGCTGCCCTGCCCCGCCACGATGGCCAGCAGCGCGATGAGCACGGGGGTGGAGCACGGGGAGGAGAAGACGCCGCCCAGGATGCCCGCGATGAGCGCGCCCAGGTACCCGCGCCTCTTGTTTTTCGCGATAAGGTAGCTGGAAGGGATGAACTCGAACACCTCCCAGGTCTGCAGCGCCATCAGCACCATCAGGACGCCCAGCACGAGGTACCACCAGGAGGCCGAGGTGCCGATGAGCCTTCCGGCCATGGAGGCCACGACGCCCAGCGCGGTGAAGGTGACGGCCGAGCCCAGGGCGAAGGTGAGGGACAGGCGCAGGGCGCGCCGCGGGTCGTCCTGCCCGGTCCCGCCCACGTAGCCCACCACCAGCGGGATGCTGGAGAGGGAGCACGGGGTCACGGACGTCAGCACCCCGGCAAGCAGCGCCAGCAGCGGCGCGGCGTAGGGGCTGCGCGCGATGAGGTCAGCCAGGCCGCTCAGGATGCCGTCCATCCTACACGACCCCCATGTCCTTGAGGATCAGGCGCATCTGCGCTTCCGTCAGCCCGCCCTGGTGCGTGGTGAACGCGTGCGCGCCGGTCGTCTTGTCGGAGTACGTCGAGAACTGGATGCCCGAATTGCGCATCGCCTCGCTGGGGACGTAGGGCTTGCCGTCGGCTGCGACGAGCACCTGGGTAGGGATGACCTGAACCGGAAAGCCGTCCGCGCCGCCGGCGTATTTCCAGACGTCCACGAAACGGATGATGGCCCTGCCCTGCATCTCCGCGTTCATCGTCCTGAGCACCGGCGCCATCTCCTTGCAGGGGATGCAGTCGTCCGAGCCAAAGTCGAGGATCATCGGCAGCCTGTATGCGGCCAGCGCTTCCAGGTCGATCTTTTCTGCGTGGAGCGTGAAATTGGGGTCGGCGGCCGCGCTGGTCGCCGCTGTGCCCTGTAAGCCCGCCGCCGCCGGTTCCGCCGCTTCCCGGTTCTTGATGAACCAGACGCCCGCGACCAGCAGGATGACGAGCGCCAGGACGACGGTCCTGTTCAGTTTCTTCATGTCCTTCATCCGCAATCTCCCCCGCACCCGCACCCGCACCGGCCCTTGCCCTCGTAGAACGTTGCCAGGTTTTCCGGCAGTGCGTACGCGCCGGGGTCC
>DATHTQ010000260.1:0-4990 GCA_035463055.1 Candidatus Limnocylindria bacterium | reverse complement strand
GGGAAGACGGCCTGGTTCTCCGTGTCCCCCAGCGCCGCGAGCGCCGCGTCGTAGCGCGACGCCTCCCGCGCGTAGGCCGCGCGGCCCAGCGCGACGCGGATGGGGAGGGGCGAGAGTGCATATGCCTGCGGCGAAGCTTCTTCCGCCGGCGCGGCGAAAGGCAGGAGCAGGGCCAGGAGCAGGGCGGCCGCGATGGTCTTCTTCATGCGATTCCCTTTCTGCGCGGCGGCGTCCGGGCGCGCCGGGGCCGCCGGATATTGCCGCAGTATCATACCCGCGCGAAGGGGCGGGTGCGTGCGGGAAGGCCGACATGCGGAAAGGAATGCATGGCATGCAGCCGCGCCATCCGGGCGCGCCGCGGCCCGGGCCTTTGCGCCTGGCGGGAAGGCTGGTGTATCCTGCGGGTGGGCCGTGCCCCGGGATGAAGCCTATGGGCGGCGCGTAGCACGGCAGTCCCGGCGGGCGGGGGCGCGGGCCCCACGGAGGATATTGGATGATGCGAAAGCTATTGGCCCTGTTCGCGGCCTTCCTGGCCCTGCCGCTGCTCGCGCCGGGCGCGGGCCTGGCGGCGGAGAACGAAGCGGCGTATTACAGCGCGGAGGACCTCGTCTTTTCCTATGACGCCGCGTCCGCCCATGTGGTTGACCTGTCCGGGCAGGACGGCTATGAAATCACCGGCGCGGGCACGTGGGTGCTGGGCGGCGGGATGCGCGGGCAATTGGTCATCCGGGCGGCGAAGGGCGAAACGGTGCGGGTGGTGCTGGACAACGCCTCCGTCACGAACCCGGACGGCCCCGCCCTGTTCGCCGAGGGTGCGGGCAAGGTCATCCTGACCCTCGCGGAAGGCACCGAAAACAACCTTTCGGATGGAGAGGACTACGACGAGGACGAGGCGGGCGGGGACGCCGCGGTCTGGGTGAAGGGGGACCTGACGGTCAACGGCAAGGGCGCGCTCACGGTGCGGGGGATGGCCGCCCACGGTATCCGCAGCGGCGGCGTGCTGGCCGTCGCGGGCGGCAGCATATCCGTCACGGCGGTGAACGACGGACTGCGCGGAAAGGACGGCGCGGCCATCCTGGGCGGCGCACTGGACATCGGGGCCGGGTCCGACGGCATCGTCTCCGACAGCGGGAAGGCAGGCAGGGGCTGGGTGCGCGTGGAGGGCGGAAGCGTCGTCATCCGCGCCCGGCGGGACGGCATCCAGGCGGAGGGCGACCTGTCCGTCTCCGGCGGGGAGCTCGACATCACGACGGGCGGGGGCGGGCGCGAGGTCACGTTCGCGGCGGCGCCGCAGGAGGATGGCGGCGCGGCGCAGGGCGGCATGCGGGCGGAGGACGCGCCCGAATACGCAGGCGAAAGCGCCAAGGGGCTCAAGGCGAAGCGGTCCGTCACCGTATCCGGCGGGACCATCATGCTCAGCAGCGCGGACGACGGCATCCACAGCGACGGGGACGTGACCGTCCTGGGCGGCGCGCTCACCATCCTGTCGGGGGACGACGGCGTGCATGCCGGGGGGAACCTTCGCATCGCGGGCGGGGACGTCACGGTACTGGGGAGCGCCGAGGGGCTGGAGGCCAGGACGGTATCCATCGAGGGCGGCACCGTCGCCATCAGGGCGTCGGAGGACGGCGTCAACGCGGCGTCCCCCGGCTTCAAGGGCGACGGGTCGGCCCAGGACGGCGTGTGGGTGAAGGTCAGCGGGGGGACGCTCAGGGTCGTCGCGGGCAAGGACGGCATCGACTCCAACGGGGACATCACCATCAGCGGCGGGGTCGTGGACCTCACGGTCTGGTACCCAGGGGGCGGCAACAGCGCCATAGACCCCAACGGGGTTTTCACCCACACGGGCGGCCAGGTCACGACCAGCGACGGCAGCGAAAACGCCGCGCCGGCGCCGGGCGGGAGGCCCTGAGCGAGCGGCGTGTGACCCAAGGGAATGGATGGAAAAGGGCCGGGGGATTTCTCCCCCGGCCCTGTCTGTCGTCAGGCAACGGCGCTTATTCGACCAGGTACGTCTCCACCCACGCGTTGCCGTTGCCGCCGTAGGCGGAGAGCTCCACGACAAACGGCTCCCCGGGGGTCTCGACGTCGAAGGCCGCGAAGTACCAGGACAGGGAGTTGGTCAGCGTGACCTCGCGGACCTGGGTGCCGTGCGTGAGCCGCAGGATGACCGTGCCCTCGCCGCCCATGGCCTGGAAGTTGAAGGTGAGCGCGGTGGCGGAGCGCAGCTCCTGGTCGTAGAGCACGAAGCGGCTGCCGGGCTGCACCCAGCCGCCCTCCGCGAAGCCGGTCAGCGCGCTGTGGACCCAGGGCTCGCCCTCGGTGAGCGGGACGACCGCGTACGCGCGCTGGGCGGTGCCGCCGGAGACGTCCATCACGTTCTGCGCGAGCGTCAGCTTGTTGAGGATCTCGCCCGACATGACCAGCGCCGTGGGCGCGGGGATGGCGCGCGAGGGCTCTTCCATCCAGTAGGCCTTTGGCGTGAAGGAACCCAGCGTGCCGTCGGATGCGGTGTTGGCGAGCAGGTCGCCCAGCTCGACCACGGGGATGTCCGTGCGCGAGGCGACGTCCAGCTCGACGGCCTCGGGCCACAGCGCCGCGCCGTCGCGCACCACGCCCAGCGCCTTCTGCCCCTGGACGTAGCTGACCGCCTCGCTGGCGTCACCGGGGAAGAGCGACTCCGCGTGGTAGCGGAAGTGCCACGCGGCGACCGCGCCGCTGGCGATGAACGAGAAGACCAGCGCCCCCGCGATGAGCCGCCGCGCGCGGGAGCCCATCCCGTCGCGGTGCAGCAGGAACGCCAGCGCCAGCGCGAACGCCGCGGCCAGCGCGGGCCACAGCACCCGCCCGCTGATGCCCTGCGCCTCGAACAGCCCCGCGGAGAGCAGGAGCGCGTCCACGTTGAAGTTGACCCCGCTCTTGCTGGGGACGGGCCCCAGCAGCAGCGCCGCCGCGAGGATGAAGGCCAGCGCAGCCACCAGCGGCGCGTTCAGCCGCCGCCCCTCCAGGCGCGGGGAGAACAGGAACGCCAGCATCACCGGCAGGAAGGCCGCCACGTAGCGCACGTGCACGCGCGCCTCGTAGGCCCCGAATCCGTCCGTGAACTCGTCGTAGTAGATGACGTACAGCGTGCCCAGCACGGTGGCGGCGATGGCGGCCAGGAACACCCACAGCATCCAGCGGTCCTTCCCCGCGAAGGCGCGGTGGTGCGCCGCGGGGAACAGCAGCGGGTAGAACAGGAAGGCCATGGGCACGTAGGCCAGGTAGATGAACAGGCCGTTGAAGGTCTGCGCGAGGTGCCCCCAGGTGAGCGGGTGCGTCTGGGTCTCGTACAGCGCGGCCTGCTGCGAGGACATCCCCAGCCCGTAGGCCAGGAACAGCCGAAGCAGCGCGTACAGGGCGGCGAACGCCAGCACGGAGAACGCGGCGTTGAGCAGGCGGTCCCTGTTGCCGTCGCGCAGCCCGCTGACGGCGGCCGCAACGATGAAGCACGCGGGCAGGGCCACGTGGCCCGGCTTGAGCGCGTACAGCAGGAACGCCAGGCCGCCCCACAGGACGTACACCCCCGGGCGCGCGTTCGCGTCCCAGTACTTGTAGAAGGCCCAGCACGCGGCGAGGATCAGCGGGAAGCCGACGCTCTCGGTCATGAGCTGCTGGGTCATGAAGAAGTCCGGCATCATCAGGGTCATCAGCGACACGATGAGCCCCTTGCGCCGGCTGCCGGTGATGCCCCGCGCCAGCGCGTAGGCCGGGAAGACCGCCAGGTTCATGACCAGGGCGTTGAGCACCTGCGCCGCGCGGAAGACGTTCACGCCCTGGGGCAGCAGGTGCAGCGGGGAGAGCAGCAGGGGGTAGAGGATGTACTCGTAGCGGATGGGCTGGCCGCGGAACAGCAGGGCGCCGTCCCGCAGGATGGAACGGGACAGGTGGAAGTAGAGGGAGCTGTCCGGCTGCACCACAGGGGTGACCGTGTAGAGGAACGCGAACAGGATGCGCACCAGCACGAACGTGCCGTACATCGCCAGCAGCGCGTAGGCGGGCCTGAGGGCCACCAGCTCGCGCATCCGCAGGTAGGTTCCGGTCAGGGTATGCTTTCCCCCGGCACGAATATCCATCGAAGCGGTCTCCTTATCCCTAATTTATTGATTTTAATATACACGATGTCCCGCACGTCAAACATGGGCGCTGATCTGTCGGGAAAAATGCGCCGCGGCGGCCCTGTGTCCGGCGCGGCGGCATGCCCCGGAAAGGAAGGGCGGCCCGGGAGCCCGAAAGCTCCCAGGCCGCTGAAGGCTGCTCCTTCAAGAGGTAGGTACGGGAATTACGGGCAGGTGGTGCAGACACCGGTCGGTCCGCAGGGGCCGGTGGGCCCGGTGGGGCCGATGGGGCCGGTGGGGCCCATGGGGCCGATGGGGCCCATGGGGCCGATGGAGCCGATTTCACCCTGGATGCCCTGAGGTCCGGTTGCGCCGGTCGCGCCCTTGGGTCCCTGCGGTCCGACGTATCCCCTCGGGCCCATGGGGCCGCACGGTCCGGTTGCGCCCTTGGGTCCTACGGGGCCCATGGGGCCGGTAGGTCCGGTGGGGCCGCACGGGCCGGTAGCGCCGACGGGGCCTTCAGGTCCGGTGGGTCCGATGTCGCCCTGGTCGCCCTTCGCGCCCCTGGGGCCGGCGGGTCCTTCAGGTCCGGTTGGCCCGATTTCGCCAACTTCGCCCTGGGGTCCGGTGGGGCCGATGGGGCCTTCAGGTCCGGTGGGTCCGATGTCACCCTGGTCGCCCTTCGGGCCTTGCGGTCCGGTGGCGCCGGTGGCTCCGGTGAAGCCCCTGGGTCCGATGGGGCCGATGGGTCCCGGGCAGCCCTGCGGGCCGACGGGTCCGGTCACGCCCTTGGGTCCGATGGGGCCCATGGGGCCGGTGGGTCCGATGTCGCCCTGGTCACCCTACGGGCCTTGCGGTCCGACGGGCCCGATGGCGCCCGGGTCGCCCTTCGG
>DATHTQ010000259.1:0-11796 GCA_035463055.1 Candidatus Limnocylindria bacterium | reverse complement strand
AGACCATCATCAACTCGCTGCCCACCATGGGACGCTACGCCCTGGTCACGATGGGCATCGTGCTGATCTTCCGCACGACGGCGACGACCAACTTCGCCCAGGGCCTCATCGCGACGTTCGGTACGTTCGTGGTGACCTGGGCAGCGCTGGAGTGGGCGGCGCTCCCCCGGTGGGTATGCCTGCTGCTGGGCATGGCGGCGGGGTTCCTGCTGGGGATGTTCGTGGACGTCGCCCTCATCCGCCGGGCGCGGCGAATCACGCCGTCGGGCAAGCAGATGATCACGATGGGCGTCATGATGATCCTGGTCAACGTCACCCCCATCGTGTTCCGCGACATCACGCTGTGGAACAAGCCCGGGAAGGCGTTCACGACCGAAATATTCACCTTCCGCCTGCTGGGGCAGACGCTGAACATCACGCAGATGGGCCTGCTGTGCTTCGTCCTGGCGGCGGTGCTCCTGGGGCTTACCTTCCTCGCGCTCAAGTTCACCAAGTGGGGCCTTGGGGTCCGGGCGACGGCGGCCAACGAGGCCGTGGCGCAGATGCTGGGCGTCAACACGCGCGTCATCACCGCGTTCTCCTGGGCGCTGGCCGGCGCGCTGGCCACCGTCGCGGGCTTCTTCACCGGCGCCGGCACCGCACTGAGCGTGACGCTCATGGGCAACGCGCAGGTCTTCGGGTTCCTCGCCTGCGTGCTGGGCGGCTTCTCCAGCTTCCCCGCCCCCATCCTGGGCGCCGTCATCATCCCGCTGGTGTACAACTTCGCGGGCAACCCCACCCTCATGGGGCCGGACGCCGGCATGTGGCAGAACCTGTTCACCTTCGCGGTCGTCCTGCTGCTCATCCTCATCTTCCCCAACGGCCTGCTGGGCAAGAAGTACGTCAAAAAGGTATAAGATGCAGAACAACGCAGCGCCCGCGCAGGCCAGCCTCCCCCGCCGGATGGCGAGGCACCCGTTCTTCGGCTTCATCCTCATAGGATTGGCCCTCATCGCCCTGCAGGCCGCCGCCATGCTGACGGGCGGCGCGTGGCCCAAGTCGTCGGTCCTCAACGGCTTCGCGACGGTGCTGATCTATTCCATCGTCGGCTTCGGGTTCACCTACCTGCTGGGCTACGCGGGGCTGGCATCCCTGGGCACGGCGGGGTTCGTGGGCCTGGGGGCGTACCTGACGGCCTACATGCTCAAGACCATCCCGGGCATCCCCTACGCCGTGGTCATCCTGGCCGCGCTGGCGGTATCCCTCGTGCTGGGGGTCGCGGTCGGGTTCGTGTCGCTTCGCATCGAGGGCATCTTCCTCGCCATCGTCACGCTGGGGCTGTCCGAGATCCTCTACCAGGTGTTCAACAACTGGATTTCCTTCACCAACGGCCCCAACGGGCAGAGCATCCCCAAGGCCCCCGTCTTCCAGACCCTGCTGGGCATGGGCACGACCGACGCGCGGCGCTGGTTCTTCATCCTGTTGGTCGTCATCACCGTCGGGCTGATGATGCTGACCTACAACCTCGGCAAGTCCCGCACGGGGCGGGCGATGCTGGCGATGAAGAACTCCTCCAGCGCGGCGCAGGCGATGGGCATCTCGCTGCTCAAGTACCGCCTGCTCGCGTTCCTGCTGTCCACGCTGTACGCAGGGCTCGCGGGCGTGCTGTTCATGAGCTACTTCCGCTTCTCCGCCCCGCAGAACTACACCATCCTCTTCTCCCTCAACATCCTCGCCGCGGTGCTCATCGGCGGCTCGCGCAGCCTGGTCGGCACGCTGGCCGGGTCCTTCATCGTGTTCGGCATCACGCCCATCTTCCTGCAGGACATCCCGCTGTTCAACCAGAACCCCTGGATCATCAACACCACCATCGGCGCGGTCATCATCGCGGTGGTCATGTTCTACCCCGGCGGCCTCGTGCAGCTGGCACGCGACGCCCGCCGCTTCCTGGCCTCGAAGCTGGGCAGGAAGGCGCGGGCCGCCCAGGCAGTCTCCCCGGCGAACCCGGAACACGGCCTGCACACCGACGCCTTCAACAGCAGCCTTGCGCGGCAGATCCGCGAGACCGTGCCGCCGCGCCGCGCGGACAGGGGGGCGAAGCCCGCGGGCCACGGGAAGCACGAGCTTCCGGCGGACGTCTGCCTGCGGCTGGACGGCCTGAGCATGGCGTTCGGCGGCCTGAAGGCCGTGGACAACCTGAGCTTCGACGTCAGGCAGGGCGAGATATTCGGCCTCATCGGCCCCAACGGCGCGGGCAAGACGACGGTGTTCAACTGCATCACCCAGTTCTACAAGCCCACCGCAGGGCGCATCCTGTTCCGCACCCGCGAGGGCGGCGCCGTCAACCTCAACGACTACCGCGTGCACGAGGTGCTGTCCAGGGGCATCGTCCGCACGTTCCAGAACGTGGAGGTCATCGGCGAGCTGTCCATTCTGGAGAACCTCCTCATCGCCGCGCACCCGGAGTTCCGCCAGGGCGTCGTCGCCCAGATGCTGGACCTGCCCGCGGTCCGGCGGGAGGAGCGGGCGCTGCGCGAGCGCGCGATGCTGGTGCTGGAGTACTGCGGCCTCACCCACCTGATGAACGTTCCCCCGGTGGGGCAGCCCTACGGCGTGCTCAAGCGCATCGAGCTGGCGCGCACGCTGATGTCCCAGGCCAGCCTCATCATCCTGGACGAGCCGGCCGCCGGCCTCAACGACCAGGAGACCGTGGAGCTCACGCACATCATCCGCCGCATCCGGGAGGACTTCGGGGTCACGGTGTTCCTGGTGGAGCACAACATGGGCCTCATCATGGACATCTGCGACCACATCTGCGCGATATCGTTCGGGAAGAAGCTCGCCTACGGCACGCCCCAGGACATCCAGCGGGACCCCGCCGTGCAGGAGGCCTACCTGGGCACCAACGACACAGCCGAGGCGGAGGCACCGTGATGGCGGACATGCTCAGCATCCAGGACCTTAAGGTCAGCTATGGCGCCATTGAGGCTCTCAGGGGCGTCACCCTGCGCGTGGGCGAGGGGAGCATCGTCGCCATCCTGGGCGCCAACGGGGCCGGGAAGTCCACGCTGCTCAAGACCATCTCCGGCCTGGTCAAGCCCAGGTCCGGCAGCATCATCCTGGAGGGCCGGCAGGACATCGCGGGCATGTACCCGTACAAAATCGCGGGGATGGGCGTCATCCAGTCCCCCGAGGGCCGGCTCATCCTGCAGGGCCTGACCACCGAGGAGAACCTGATGGTCGGCGCCTATGGCCTGGACGCCGGGCGGGCGGACCTGAAGGGCGCGGGGCTCTCCAAGCGCGCGCTCGTGCAGAAAAACTTCGAGGAGGTCTACGGCCTCTTCCCCATCCTGAGGGAGCGCCGCAGGCAGCAGGCCAACACGCTCTCCGGCGGCGAGCAGCAGATGCTGGCCATCGGCCGCGCGCTCATGGCCAGCCCCCGCGTCCTCCTGCTGGACGAGCCTTCGCTGGGCCTGGCGCCGCTCATCATCCGGGACATCTTCCGCGTCATCCAGCAGCTGCGCGAGCGCGGGAACACCATCCTCATCGTCGAGCAGAACGCGTTCCAGACGCTCAAGATCGCCGACTATGCCTACGTGCTGGAGCTGGGCCGCGTCTCGATGCAGGGCCCGGCGAACGAGCTCATCCGCAACGAGGACCTCGTCGAAGCCTACCTCGGGGGCCAGAAGGCCTGACACGCTATCACCGCGAAGGCCTGGCATGATACGATATTAAACGACGGCGCGCGCCGCGTTTAGTAAATACGCAGAGGGAAACCTCAAGGAGAGAACCATGAAGAGAATCCTGTCCCTTGCTCTCGCCCTTGCCCTGGTCCTGTCCCTGTTTGCCACCGCGGCGCTGGCGGAGACCGGCGTGAGCACCCAGCCCGTCCAGAAGGACGGCGTGTCCTTCAAGGGGACCGTCAAGATCGGCTCGGTCATGTGCGAGACCGGCGCGGTCGCCGGCGTGGGCATCCCCTACAGCCAGTTCTACAAGCTGTTCGTGAAGTACATCAACGAAGTCATGGGCGGCGTGGCCAAGGGCGGCGACGGCCTGGGCTACTACCTCGACCACACCTCCTACGACGACGGCACCGACGGCGCGCAGGGCTTCATCTACATGCAGAAGCTCATCGAGGATGACCAGGTCTTCGCGCTGGTGGGCAACCTGGGCACCTGGAACATCGCCTCCTCCCAGGCCTACATCGTCGAATCCGGCGTGCCCTCCGTCTACTGGGGCACCGGAAGCGCGCTGCAGTACTACCTCCCCGCGCAGGGCAACGAGCGCTTCACCTTCCCGGTGCAGCCCATCTACCGCACCGAGGGCCGCATCATGCTGGCCCGCGCCCTGAACATGCCCAACATCGAGGGCAGCGGCGTTGAGGAAGTCAAGAAGGTCGGCCTCATCTACTCCGCCGACGACTCCGGCAACCACATCTTCGAGGGCGTCCAGCTGCAGTACGGCCTCCTGCCCGAGGGGAACCGCCCCGAGATCGTCTACGTCAAGGTCAACACCCAGGTGGCCGACGAGATGACCTCCCAGATCGCCCAGCTCGAGGGCTGCGACGTCGTCATCATCGGCGGCCTGCAGGCCTACTTCAATCCCATCTACACCGCGATGCAGTCCAACCCCGCCACCCGCGGCATCCCGGCCATCGCCTCCTACGTCAACGTCGCGCTGACCAACATCCCCGTTGACGTGGCCGCGCAGCCCGACACCGGCGACATCTACGGCGGCGCCTGGGTCGTCATCGACCCCGCCGCGCAGACCGAGCGCCAGGCCGCCGAGATCGCCGAGTTCCGCCAGGTCCTGGCCTGGGGCCGCGACAAGGGCTACATCACCGCCGCCGACCACGACGCGTACGTCGGCAGCGCCTACTCGATGTCCTCCTACATCGCGCTCAAGGTCTTCATGGAAGGCATGAGCCGCCTGGCCGACAAGGAGATCACCCGCGAGGCGTTCCTGGAGGCCATGGAGTCCGAGCGCATCAACGTGCCGATTTCCGGCGGCGTGGATTACTCCAACGGACAGCGCATCGGCCTGGACGGCATGGCGTTCGCCAAGTTCAACAAGGGCTACACCAACGCCTTCGACGCGTTCTTCACCGTGGACGGCATGAAGTCCATCGGCGAGCTGCTCGGCGAGTAACAGCCTCACACCGGGGAGGGGCGAAAGCCCCTCCCCAACTTTGCCAACCTGAAAGGATATTGCCCGTATGGACTACCGCGAGAAAATCATCACGGCGCAGCAGGCAGTGGACATGGTGCAGTCCGGCGACTATATCGTGACGGGCCTGGCCGCGTCCACCGCGCACGAGTTCCTCAGCATCCTGCACACCGCTGCGGACAGGCTGAGGGACGTCGTCATCTCGACCTGCCTGCCCATGCGGGACTATCCCTGCTTCAACGACCCACAGTACGCCGGCAGCTTCTTCCACGACAGCTGGTTCTACAGCGGCGCGACCCGCAAGGCCCACGCCTACGGGTCCACCAGCTTCGTGCCCAACTACCTCCACTTCGCCGCGAGCAAGCGCCTCTTCCACCGCAAGCCGCGCATCTTCGTCGGCGCGGCCGCGATGCCGGATAAGCACGGCAACGTCTCGCTCTCGTGCTCCAACACCTACGAGCGCGCGATGATGGACGCCGCGGACATCGTCATCCTGGAAATCAGCCCCCGATACCCCCGCACCTTCGGCGACCTCAACGTGCCGGTCGGGGACGTGGACTTCCTCATCGAGACGGACTGCGCGCCCCCCGCCCTCCCCTACGTAGAGCCCAACGAGCGGGACCGTGCCATCGGCGCGCTGATCACGCCCTTCATCAACGACGGGGACTGCGTGCAGCTGGGCATCGGCGGCATGCCCAACGCCATCGCCGAGTCGCTTTTCGGCAAGAAGGACCTGGGCATCCACACCGAGATGCTGACCACCGGCATGATGGCGCTGGCCAAGGCCGGGGTCATCACGGGCAAGCGCAAGCAAATCCAGCGCGGCAAGATGGTCTGCACGTTCATCCTGGGCTCCGAGGAGCTGTACGAGTTCGCCGACGACAACCCCATGGTCGAGGTGCTGGCGGGCAGCTACACCAACGACCCCTACGTCATCGCGCAGAACGACAACATGGTGTCCATCAACTCCACCATGGAGGTGGACCTGACCGGGCAGTGCGCGAGCGAATCCCTGGGTTCGGTGCAGTTCTCCGGCTCCGGCGGCCAGGTGGACACCGCGGTGGGCGCCCAGAACTCGAAAAACGGCCGCTCCTTCATCTGCCTGTACTCCACCGCGATGGCGAAGAACCCGAAGACCGGCGAGCGCGAGGAGGTCAGCAAGATCGTCCCGCAGCTCAAGGCCGGCGCGGCGGTCACGCTCTCGCGCGCGGACGTGGACCACGTGGTGACCGAGTACGGCGTCGCGTGGCTGCGCGGCACCAGCATCCGCGAGCGCGTGGAGCGGCTCATCGCCATCGCCCACCCGAAGTTCCGGGACGAGCTGCTGCGCCAGGCGCAGGACATCGGGATCGTCTGCCGCAGATGAGCACGTTTGATTTCGAGGGCAAGAAGGTCTTCTACCGCTCCGTGGGCGAGGGGCGGCCGCTGCTGCTGCTCAACGGCATCATGATGTCCACCAAGTCGTGGGAGCCGTTCCTGGACGCGTTCCAGCAGGGCGGCAACAGCCCGCTGCTCGTGGACATGCTCGACCAGGGCGAGAGCGACGAGATGGACGGGCCCTACGGCATCGAGGTCCAGGCGCGGATGCTGACGGCGCTGCTGGAGGAGCTGCACATCGCCCAGGCCGCGGTGTTCGGCGCGAGCTACGGCGGGGAGGTCGCCCTGCACCTCGCCGTCACCAGCCCGCACCTCGTCGGCAAGCTGGCGCTCGCCAACACCGTCGCCAGGACCAGCGCGTGGCTGAAGGAGATCGGCGACGCGTGGATCCTCGCCGCCGGGAACCCGCTGGCTTACTACTCCACGACCATCCCGGTCATCTACAGCCCGGACTTCTACGACCGCAGGGCGGACTGGATGGCGGCGCGCAAGGACCTGCTGACCCGCACCGCGTTCGCCAGCCCGTCGTTCCTGCGGCGCATGGAGCGTCTGACCCGCTCCGCGGAGAGCCACGACGTCCGGGACCGGCTGCACGAAATCGCATGCCCGACGCTTATTTTCTCCTCCGGGCAGGACCACGTCACCCCGGTGGAGGAGCAGGAATACCTGCGGGACCACATCCCCGGCGCCCAGCACGTCCACCTGCCCAAGACGGGCCACGCCGCCTTCTACGAGCGGCCGGACCTGTTCGCCGCCATCCTCATGGGGTTCGTCAACCACCGCCCCGGCCTGAAGGTCGGCTGACGCATGGAAACAGGGAAGGCCGGAGAGGTCAACCTGCCCAAGACCGAGCGCGGGCAGAAAACCATGGAGCGCATCATCCGCGCGGCGGAAAAGGAGTTCGGGAAAAAGGGCTACCACAACACCGCCATCGGCGACATCGCCGCGCGCGCGAAGGTCGCCCCGGGCACCATCTACATCTATTTCGACGACAAGTACACGCTGTACTGCCACCTGCTGGGCCAGTACGGCCACCACATCCGCAAGACCATCGCGGACGCGACGAAGGGCTGCGCGACCCGCCTGGAGGCCGAGCGCGCGGGCCTGCTGTCGTTCCTGCAGCAGGCGCGCAAAAACCCGCACATGTACCAGATCATCTGGGAATCCCTGTATATTAACCCCAGGCTCTTCGCCGCCTACTACGAGTCGTTCGCCGCGCGGTACAAGGCGCAGCTGGACGCTGCGGGCGCCGAGGTCACGCCGATGGACAACACCGCGCTGGCCTACATGCTCATGGGCATCGCCAACTTCCTGGGCCTCAAGTACGTGTTCTTCGACAAGGGCGCGGACCTGGAGGTCGTGGCCGACGAGGCCGTCAAGTTCCTCCGCCACGGCCTGACCGGAGGCGCGCCCGGCAGGGAGTGACCCGCTTGCGGCCCGCCGCCCTCTGCCTGGCAGCATCCCGGCCTGTCCGCTTGCGGCCAGCGCCGGGTTTTGATTTTGCAGGAATCCGACTTGGTTTGTTCCGCCTGCCTGCGCCCGGCCCCCGTTTCTTTACGGGTTTCGGGCGTTGTGCTATAATCCCCCCACGCACCTGAGGAGGAAGTTCGGCGGATGCCTGAATATAAACTGGTCATCAACGGCGGCAGGGAACTCAGGGGGGAGACCCAGGTCTCGGGGGGCAAGAACACCTCCCTGGCCGTGGTCCCGGCCACGCTGCTGGCCGAATCCCCCTGCCAGATAGAGAACCTTCCCGACATCGCGGACATGCGCGTCCTGGTCGGGATCCTGCGCCGCCTTGGCGCGAAGGTGGACTGGAAGCCGGACCTCCAGCAGATGGCCGTGGACCCCTGCACGGTGAGCTCGCAGGAGGTCTCTTTCGCGCTGAGCCAGAAGATGCGCGCCAGCTATTACCTCATGGGCGCGCTGCTGGGGCGCTACGGCTACGCCCGCGTGGGCTATCCCGGCGGGTGCGACCTGGGCAGCCGGCCCATCGACCAGCACCTCAAGGGGTTCAGCGCGCTGGGGGCCACCATCCGCGACGAGGCAGGGATGGTCGTGCTGGAGGGCAAGCTGAAGGGCGCGAACATCAACTTCGACATCGTGACCGTCGGGGGCACCATCAACGTGATGCTGGCGGCCGTGCGGGCCGAGGGCGACACCGTGATGACCAACTGCGCCAAGGAGCCCCACGTCGTCGACACCGCCAACTTCCTCAACCGCATCGGCGCGCGCGTGCGCGGCGCCGGCACGGACACCATCCGCATCCGCGGCGTCTCCCGGCTGGGGGGCGGCAGCTATACCGTCATCCCCGACCAGATCGAGACCGGCACGCTGATGATCGCGGCGGCCGCCACGCGCGGCGCGGTGTCCATCCGCGGGTGCATCCCCACCCACATGGAGGCGCTGACCGCCAAGCTGCTGGAGATGGGGGTCATGGTGACCAGCATGGACGACGTCATCACCGTCATGCTGCGCCAGGGCCACCGCGCCATCCGCATCATCACGCAGGAGTACCCGGGGTTCCCGACCGACCTGCAGCAGCCCATGAGCGCGCTGCTCACGCGCGCGCTGGGCACCAGCGAGGTCATCGAGAACATCTTCGACTCCCGCTTCAAGCACCTGGACGAGATGCGCAAGATGGGCGCGCACTCCGCCATCAACGGGCGCATCGCCCACATCGAGGGCGTGCCGGAGCTCCAGGGCGCGCCAGTGTACGCGCCGGATTTGCGCGGCGGCGCGGCGCTGGTCATCGCGGGGCTCATGGCCAAGGGGCGCACGGAGATCTACAACCCGGAGACCATCGCCCGCGGGTACGAGCACCTTGAGAGCAAGCTCAGCGCGCTGGGCGCGCAGATCAGCAGGGAGCCCGTGGCGGTCGAGGTGAACGGCGATGCTGTCCGCGTTTGAGCAGCTGGGCGTCCGGGCGGACGCCAGCGAGCAGGACATCCGGGCCGCCTACCACCGGCTCGTGAAGTCCTGCCACCCGGACCGGTTCCTCGACCCGGAGGAGCAGCAGGCGGGGCAGCGCAAGCTCATCGGCATCAACCTCGCCTACGAGCAGGCGATGAAGATCGCGGGCTCGCGGCGCACGGTGTCCTCGGTCCTCCCGGTGGAGCAGGCCAAGTCCTGGGCGCGCAAGCTGCTGGAACGGCGGCAGTTCGAACTCGCGCTGACGCAGCTCTCCAAGTCCGAGGGCAGGGACGCCGAATGGTTCGCGCTGCAGGGGCAGGCGCTGGGCGGCATGCGGGAGTTCATCAGCTCCCACCAGGCGTGGCGCGCCGCTGTGCGCATGGAGCCGGACAACCTCGACTACCGGCGCGGCGCGCTGGAGGCGGAGCTCAGGCTCCGGCACGCGGGCGACTTCGCCCACAAGGCCATGGACCAGGTGAGGAACATCTTCCGCCGAAAGAACGCTTGAGCAGATTAGGGGACACGCGCCGGGCGAAAAGGCCCGGCTTCGCAATGAGATGACCAGCAAAACCCGTTATTCGTATTCCATCATCCGCAGCGCCCGCAGGACGCTGTGCCTGGAGATCCGCCCCGGCGGCGTGCTGACCGTGCGCGCCCCCCGGCGCGCGAGCGCGGAGGAGATCAGCAGCTTCGTGCGGAGCAAGGAGCCCTGGATCGAGCGCAACATCGGCCAGGTGAAGGCAGCGCCCCCGCGGGCGACGCCCGAGGAGGAAGCCAGGCTGCGCCGCCTCGCCCGCGAGCGGCTGCCCGCCCTGGTGGCGCGCTACTCCGCCGTCATGGGCGTCTCCCCCAGGCAAGTCCGCGTCACCGGCGCGCAGAAGCGCCTGGGAAGCTGCAGCAGCGCCGGGAACGTCTGCTTCTCCTACCGGCTCATGGGCTACCCGCACAGCGTCGTCGAGTACATCGTCGTGCACGAGCTGGCCCACCTGCGGGAAATGAACCACTCCCCCGCCTTCTACCGCGTCGTCGAGCGCGTGCTGCCCGACTGGCGCGCCCGGCGGGCACTCATCAAGCAGGGACCCCCCGGAACATCCGAAGCGTGAGGTGGCAGCGTTGTACGACATCGTCTCCAAGGCCCGGCTGAGCGGGAACGCGTCCCGCATGGCCCTCTTCTGCCCGCCCATCGCCCGCAAGGCGCAGGCGGGCCAGTTCGTGATCCTGAGGGCGTTTTCGCATTCCGAGCGCATCCCGCTGACCATCCACGACCACGACCCCGAGGCGGGCACCGTCACGGTCGTCTACCAGGTGGTCGGGGCCGGCACGATGGAGCTGGACGCGCTGGGCGAGGGCGATAGCCTGCACGACCTCGCGGGCCCGCTGGGGCGCCCGACGGCGACCGAAGGCATCCATAATGCGTGCGTCATCGGCGGCGGGGTCGGGTGCGCCATCGCGTACCCGGTCGCCAAGAAGCTGCGGGCGCAGGGCAGCGCCGTCCATTCCGTCATCGGGTTCAGGAACCGGGACCTGGTGTTCCTGGAGGAGGAGTTCCAAAAGGTGTCGGACCTGCTCATGGTGATGACCGACGACGGCAGCCACGGCCGCAAGGGCTTCGTCACCGGCGCCCTCACCGAGCTTTTGGAGCGGGGCGAGACGTACGACGAGGTCATCGCGATAGGCCCGCTGGTCATGATGAAGTCCGTCTGCGCCGTCACCCGCGCGCACGGCATCCGGACCACGGTGTCCATGAACCCGGTCATGGTGGACGGCACGGGGATGTGCGGCGGCTGCCGGCTGACCGTGGGGGGCGAGATGAAGTTCGCCTGCGTGGACGGGCCGGATTTCGACGGCCACCTGGTGGACTTCGACGAGGTCATGGACCGCAACCGCATGTACGAGGAATTCGAAAAGCGCACCCGGGAAGAGAGCTGCAAACTGCTGCAGCAGATGGGCGGCTGACGTGGCGCGCAACATGGCCGTGAACAAGACCCCCATGCCCGCGCAGGACGCGCGGGAACGCGCCTCCAACTTTTCCGAGGTCGCGCTGGGCTACACGCCCCAGATGGCGGTGGAGGAGGCGGCCCGCTGCCTGCAGTGCCGCCACAAGCCGTGCGTCGCCGGGTGCCCGGTCGGCATCGACATCCCCGGCTTCATCCGCGAGATCGCCGCGGGCGGGTTTGAGGAGGCCTTCCGCATCCTCGACCGCGACAGCGCGCTGCCCGCGGTGTGCGGGCGCGTCGGCCCCCAGGAAAGCCAGTGCGAGCAGACGTGCGTACGGGCCATCCGGGGCGAGAGCGTCGCCATCGGCCGGCTGGAGCGCTTCGCCGCGGACCACCACCGCGAAACCGCGTGCGCCCTTCCCCC
>DATHTQ010000258.1:0-2125 GCA_035463055.1 Candidatus Limnocylindria bacterium | reverse complement strand
TGAGGTGGTTGGTGAGACGGAACAGCGCGCTGGCCTCCGCTTCCTTCTCGCGGGCGTCCAGCGCGTTCTGCTTGACCTTGCTGGTCAGCGCGCTGGTGATGACGGACGTCACCGACATGACGGCGAAGGTGATGAGGTACGTCGGGTCGTTGACAGTGAAGGTGTAGTACGGCTCGGTGAAGAAGTAGTTGTAGGAGAGGGTCGCGAGGACGGAGGTCCCGATCCCGTACCAGTACCCCCGCGTATACCGCGCGGCCAACACGACGGAGAGGATGTACACCACCACGACGTTCGTCTCGGGGAATCCCCACTTACGGAACAGCCAACCCGTCCCCGTCGCCAGCGCGATGAACAGGAGGCCGGCCGCCAAGTGCAGGCCCTCCCGGGCCCATTCCCCTTCCCGCCGGTTCCGCATCGCGCCTCGCTTCCCGCCGTCTCCCCGTAAAAAACCCCGGCCATGCCGCCGGTCTGGCCCGCCTGTAAAAGGGATAGCCCGGAGGGGGTATCGGGGGCCGAAGCCCCCGATGGCATTCGTGTCGCCCGGCTTTGCCGGGCGCGCGGGGCGTATCCGCACAGCGGATACTTTCCGCAGCACAGGTTCCTCCAAACCGATAAAACCCGCGGGTTTTATCGGCCGTTATTCCGGCACGTAATCCACCTTGATCAGGTTCGTGTTCCCCGCCAGGGACAGCGGCACGCCGGTGGTCAGCACGACGACGTCGCCGGCCTTGACGTGCCCGGCCTGCTTGGCCGCGTTGATGGCGTGGTCCAGCAGCACCTCGATGACCTTCTCCTCGCCCACCATCAGGCCGGTCACGCCCCAGGACAGGCTCATCTGCCGCCAGACCGTGCTGTCCGGCGTGCAGGCGATGATGGGGATGTCCGGGCGGAAGCGGGAGATCATGTAGGCCGTCGTGCCCGACTTGGTGACCGTGATGATGGCCTTGGCGCTCAGGTTGTAGGCGATGAGGCACGTCGCGTGGCTGATCGCGTCGGTCACGCTGTGCGCCTCCTGGTACATGTTGTCCACGAAGAAGCGCCGCTTGTAGTCGATGTCGGCCTCGGCGCGGTTGACGATGCGCACCATCGTGCGCACGGCCTCCACCGGGTACTTGCCGCTGGCGGTCTCCCCCGAGAGCATGACCGCGCTGGTGCCGTCGTACACCGCGTTGGCGACGTCGGTCATTTCCGCCCGGGTGGGGCGCGGGTGCTCGATCATGGAGTTGAGCATCTGGGTCGCGGTGACGACCTGCTTGCCCGCCATGCTGCCCACCTTGATGATGCGCTTCTGCAGGATGGGGATCTCCTCGTAGGGGATCTCCACGCCCATGTCGCCGCGCGCGACCATGACCGAGTCGCACACCGCGATGATGCCCTCGAGGTTGCTTACGCCCTCGGCATTCTCGATCTTCGCCATGATGCGCATGTGGGCGCCGCCGTGGGCGTCGAGGAACCCGCGCATCTCGGTGATGTCCTCGGGCCGGCGCACGAAGGACGCCGCCACGATGTCGAACCCCGTGCGGATGCCGAAGAGCAGGTCCTCCCTGTCGCGGTCGCCCAGGAAGGGCATCGAGAGGCGCGTGCCCGGGATGTTGATGCCCTTTCTGTCGCTGATGACGCCGCCGTGGATTACGCGCGTGCGGATGCGCTCCGGCTGGACGTCCAGCACCTCCAGCTCGATGAGGCCGTCGTCCATGAGGATGCGCCGGTTGTCGCCCAAATCCTGCGGCAATTCCTTGTAGGAGATGGAGACGCGCGTCTCGTCCCCCTCGACCTCCTCGGTCACCAGGTCGAACTCCTGCCCTTCCACCAGCTCGGCCTTGCCGCCCTTGAAGAGGCGCGTCCTGATTTCCGGTCCCTTGGTGTCCAGGAGGGTGCCGATGGCGACGCCCAGTTCGTTGCGGGCCTTGTTGAGCTCGCGGTACAGCGCGAGGTGCGTCTCGTGCGTGCCGTGGGAGAAGTTGAACCGCGCGACGTTCATCCCCTCGCGGATGAGGCGTATGATGCTCTCCTTCGTGTTGGCCGAGGGGCCCAGGGTGCAGATGATTTTCGTCTTTCGCATGGCGTCCCTTCCCGCGGCAAAACGTCTGTCCGCAACGTGATTTTACCCATCATGGGCGCGCGG
>DATHTQ010000257.1:0-6559 GCA_035463055.1 Candidatus Limnocylindria bacterium | reverse complement strand
CGCTGGTCGACGCCGCGAGCCTGTTCATCCTCTTCTCCGTCGCCTCGCGGTTCTTCCTGTAATAAAACAGCGCAAAGAAAGACCCGCCGGCGATGCCGGCGGGTTTCGTGCTGCGTGGTGTCAGCCTTCCATCATGTCGTCCATGCCGTACAGCCCGGGTCCCCTGCCTGCGAGCCACGCGGCAGCGGACAGCGCGCCCAGGGCGAAGATGAGCGGGCTCTGCGCGGAATGGGTGAGGGTGACGACCTCGTGGCGGCCGTAGAAGCCCACCTCGTGCTCGCCCGCCACGGTGCCGCCCCGTACCGCGTGCACGCCTATTTCCTCCGCCGCGCGCTTTCCGGTGTTGCCCTTTCGCCCGAAGACGGGCGCCGTGCCTTCATTCTTCACCGCGTCCAGCAGCGCGTAGGCGGTCCCCGACGGGCTGTCCGCCTTGAGGTTGTGGTGCTTCTCCACGATCTCGATATCAAAGCCGGGCAGCAGCTCCCGCGCCAGCGCGGCCAGCTTGCGCAGGGCGTACACCCCGCGGGACATGTTGGCCGACTGCAGCACCGGCATGGCGTCCGCTGCGCCGCGGATACGGGCCATGTGCTCCGGCCCGTAGCCCGTAGCGCACAGCACGCAGGGCAGGCGGCGGGCCTGCGCGAAACGCAGCAGCGGCTCCAGCGCGGCGGGGGCGGAGAAGTCGATGAGGACGTCCGCCTCGGGGACCTCGTCCGAAAAGTCGGTGAAAACCGGGAAATCCGCGTACTGCGAACCGGCAGGGTCCACGCCGCAAACGACCTCGAACCCCTGGGCCTTCGCTTCCTGCGCGACCAGGCGCCCCATGCGCCCGCAGGCCCCACTGATAAGCAGCCGGGTCACGGCAGCAGCCCCAGCGCCTTCATCTCCGAAAGCAGCGACGCGCGGTTCTTGTCCGTCATGCAGACCAGCGGCAGGCGCAGCGCGTCGAGGCACTTGCCCAGCGCGTGCAGGCCGGACTTGACGGGGATCGGGTTGACCTCGCAGAAGCAGGCGTGGATGAGGGGGAGCAGCCGGAGCTGCAGCTCCGCCGCGCCCTTGAGGTCGCCTGCGAGCATCAGGGCGGTCATGCGGCTGGTGAGCGCGGGCGCGACGTTCGCGACCACGGAGATGACGCCCTGCCCGCCCAGCGCCATCATGGGGATGATGACCTCGTCGGTGCCCGAATAGAACGCGATGCGGCCCTCGCACAGGCGCATCATGTCCGCGACGCGGATGATGTCCCCGGAGGCCTCCTTCATCGCGAGGATGCGCTCGTGGCGGGACAGCTCGGCCAGCGTCTCGGGCGCCATGTTGAGCCCGGTGCGCGAGGGCACGTTGTAGATGACGACCGGGAGGCTGCCTTCGTCGGCGATGGCGGAATAATGCGCGATAAGCCCCGCGGGGCTGGTCTTGTTGTAATAGGGGGTCACGCACAGCTGCGCCTGCGCGCCCAGGGCCTTCGCGCGCTTGGCGAGGCGCAGGACGTGGGCGGTGCTGTTGCCGCCGGTGCCCGCGATGACGGGCACGCGCCCGTCGGCGGCGCGAATGACCGCCTCCACCGTGACTTCCCACTCGTCGTCCTCCAGCGTGGAGGCCTCGCCCGTCGTGCCGCAGGCGACCAGCGCGTTCACGCCTTCGGATATCTGCCAGTTGGCCAGGTTCTCCAGCGCCCGGACGTCGACCCCGCCGGACGCGTCAAACGGCGTCGCCAGCGCGGTCGCGGTGCCCAAAAATATCGGTCCCTTCATTAATAACCGGCCTCCTTCTCGTCTATTGGCCCTGGATGTATCCCTGCGCGCACAGCAGCTCCGCGGTCAGCACGCTGCCGCCCGCCGCGCCGCGCAGCGTGTTGTGGGACAGGCTGATGAACCGCCAGTCCATTACCGGGTCCTCCCGCAGCCTGCCGATGGTGACCGCCATGCCGTTGCCGCGGTCGCGGTCCAGCATGGGCTGGGGGCGGTCCTGCTCCTCGCGGTACTCGATGAACGGCGAGGGCGCGCCGGGAAGGCCCAATTCCTCCGGCAGCGTGCGCCAGGACGCCCAGCGGCCCAGTATCTCGTCCCGGGAGGGCTTGCGCTCAAACTTGACCCCTGCGGCCGCGAGGTGCCCGTCCTCGACCGGCACGCGCAGGCACTGCGCGCTGATGACCGGCAGCCGCGCGGGCACCAGCCTGGAACCGTCGCCGGAAAGCCCGCCCCAGATCTTCAGCGGCTCGGTCTCGCTCTTCTCCTCCTCGCCGGGGATGAACGGGATGACGTTGCGGTCCATCTCCGGCCAGCCCTCCAGCGTCCTGCCCGCGCCGCTGACCGCCTGGCAGGTGACGACCTCCACCGCCATTGGGCCGAAGTCCATCAGCGGGGTAAGCGCGGGGACGTAGCTCTGGATGGAGCAGTTGGGCTTGACCACGATGAAGCCGCGCGCGGTGCCCAGGCGGCGGCGCTGGGCGGGGATGACCTCGGCGTGGGCCGCGTTGATTTCCGGGATGATCATCGGCACGTCGTCCTGCATCCGGTTCGCGGAGTTGTTGCTGACCACCGGGACCTCGGCCCTGGCGTATGCCTCCTCCATCGCGCGGGTCTCCGCCTTGGGCATCGACACCGCGCAGAAGATGAAGTCCACCTGTGACGCAACGTCACGGACGTTTGCGGCGTCCATCACGGTCAGGCTTGCTACGGAGGATGGCATGGGCGCGTCCATGAACCACCGGTCCGCCACCGCCTCGCGGTAGGGCATGCCTGCGCTGCGCGGGCTGGCCGCGAGGGCGCGCAGCCGGAACCACGGGTGCCCCTCCAGCAGGGTGATGAGCCGCTGGCCCACCATGCCCGTCGCGCCGACGATCCCGACCCTGTATTCCCTGGGCATCATGCTCCTCCTTTGGTGGTGGTACTCAGTAGCCGAGGTTTGCGAAGGTCTCCATGCTCATCCTGGCGTCGGCGTAGGGGGATTCGCCGGAGGGGTCGTCCTGCTCGAGGATGAGCCACTCCGCCCCGGCGTCCACGGCGGCCTGCAGCAGGGCGGGCGCGTCCTGGCTTCCGTGGCCGAAGGGCCGGTACGAGAAGCCGGAATGGTCCGGCGCGCCCCCGTCCTGGCCGATGAGCGCGTAGGGGGTACGCCCGGTGTTGGTGGAGACGAAGTCCTTGATGTGCACCAGCGGCGCCCTTCCCTTATAGGAGGCGAGGTAGCTCACCGGGTCGACCCCCGCGTACTTGACCCAGCAGGTGTCGATCTCGCTGGCCAGCAGCTCTTCCGGGACCGCCTGGAAGATGAAGTCCAGCCCGTAGATGCCGGAAACCTGGCGGAACTCGAAGTCGTGGTTGTGGTAGAGCAGGCGGATGCCCGCGTCGCGGCACTGCATCCCGAACCGGGTGAGCAGCCCCAGCACCTTCGCGAAGCCAGGCGCGCCGGGGCGGCTGTCCTCCTCGAGATAGGGGACGACGATGTGGCGGCAGCCGAGTTCCTTATGGTAGGTGATGGTCGCCTCGGGGCTCCCCTGGATGAGCTTCAGCGGCACGTGGCTGGACACGATGGCCAGGCCCGCGGCGTCGGCCATTCGCTTGATCTCCGCCGCGCTCCTGCCGAAGAACCCCGCGAACTCCACCCCGTCGAACCCAAGCTCCCTGACCTTTCCCAGCGTGCCCGCGACGTCGCGCTCCATGTCGAAGCGCATGCCGTACAGCGCGTACGCGACCGGAAGTTTCCTCATTTCCTTGCGTCCTTCCCTTGTCCAGCCTTGAAGTAGTAGGGCTCCCCGGTCGCGGCGCTCTTGTAGATGGCCTCCAGGATCCACGTGACCGTCAGCGCCTGCTCGGGCAGGATGGTCAGCTCGTTCTTCCCGCGCACCGCGCCCAGGAACACCTGCTGCTCGATGACCTGCGGGTCCGCGCTCTCGCCCTCGTAGAACGCGACGGACCCGGCCTTGAGGTCCGGCACCTCGACGAACATCCGGTTGTGCTTGACGCCGTTGATGCGCAGGCCGTCGTGGAAGTCCGCGCCGCCCTTGGTGCCCGAGAGCGTCGTGGTCGCCTCCTCCACGTCCAGCGTGTTGAGCGCCCAGGACGCGCTGAGCATGATGGTCGCGCCGTTTTCCATGACCACGAACCCGAACGCGCTGTCCTCCACCGTGAATTGCCTGGGGTCCCAGTCGCCCCAGGCGTTGGCGGTGTCGCGGTCCTGGTTGAGCTTGTGGTAGGTCGTGCCAACGGCGTACCTGGGCTGGTAGTTGTCCATCATCCACAGCGTCAGGTCCAGCGCGTGGGTGCCGATGTCGATCAGCGGCCCGCCGCCCTGCTCCTTCTCGTTGAGGAACACGCCCCAGGTGGGCACCGCGCGCCGGCGGACCGCGTTGGCGCGGGCGAAATAGATGTCACCCAGCTCTCCGGCCTGGATCGCGCTCTTGAGGTAGCGGCTGTCCGCGCGGTACCTGCTCTGGTACCCGATGGTGAGGATCTTGCCGGTCTCCTTCGCGGCCTCGACCATCCGGCGGCCTTCCTCATAGTTGATGGCCATGGGCTTCTCGCACAGCACGTGCTTGCCGGACTTCAGCGCGTCCACGGTGATGGCGCTGTGGCTGCGGTTGGGCGTGCAGACGTACACCGCGTCCAGGTCCAGCTTCAGCAGGTCGCGGTAGTCCTCGAACACCTTCGCGTCCTTCGTGCCGTATTCCTTCGCGAACTTCGCCGCCTTCTCGGGCACGATGTCGCAGAACGCAGCCACCTGCGCCCCGCCCGCCGCCTGGATGGAAGGCAGGTGCTTCTGCCCGGCGATGCCGCCGCACCCGATGATCCCAACCCTGAGGTCCTTCATCACGATATCCTCCGGCCGATTTTGCGCCCATTATACGACTGCAGGGCGGTTTTGTCATTGCCCGGCGAAAACGCGGGAAGGTATGGTATCATCGTCACGCGGCATGAACGGGCGTCCCTGCGCCGTTAAGTGGACATCACCCCGAAGGGAAGAGACATGAACCGATACCGCCTCCCCTGCCTCCTGCTCTGCCTGCTCCTGCTGTGGGCGCCCGTTTCCGCCCTCGGAGAGGCGGCCTACCCGACGCTCGCCGTGGGCGCCCGCGGCGAGGAAGTGCTGCGCATGCAGCGCCGCCTGGCCGAGGCCGGCTTCTACGCGGGCGCCGAGGACGGCATCTTCGGCACAGGCACGCGCGACGCCGTTCTGCTCCTGCAGCAGGCCCTGCGCAAGGCCGGGAAGCCCGTGGCGGCGGACGGCGCGGCGGGCGCGCAGACGCTTGCCTTCCTATATGATGACGAGGTCATGCGCCCCTTCATCGACTTTGGCGAGGGGACGCAGGGCAGGCGCGTCGCCGCGCTCCAGAACCGGCTCATCGACCTGAAGTTCCTGCGGGGCCAGGCCGACGGCGCGTTCGGGCCGCTGACGACCAAGGCGCTGCGCGAGTTCCAGGAGCACGTCGCGTCCTTCGGCGCGCCGGGCGTGACGGTGAGCGGCGTGGCGGACGCTCCGACGCGCGCCCTGCTCGCCCCCGGAGCGGACCTCGCGCCCTACTCCATCATCGCGCCGGAGTTCTTCAATGAATCCGCCCCCCTCGGCCTGCGCGACGAGTACCTGTATTCCCAGGCCAGCATCCTCATCGACACCCAGACCGGCGAGGTCCTGTACGCCAAGGATTCCCAGGAGCGGATGTACCCCGCCAGCACGACCAAGCTCATGACCCTGCTCGTCGCGCTGGAGGAGGGGGACCCGTACCGCGAGGTCACCATCCCAAAGTCGGCCGCGCAGGTGCCCTCGGATTCGTCCCTCACCCCGGTCTACCCCGGCGAGAAGATGCGCATGTGGGACCTCTTGCACGGCATGATGCTGCGCTCCGGCAACGACGCGGCCAACGCCGTGGCGGAGCTGACCGCGGGCTCGGTCAACGCCTTCGTGGACCGGATGAACCGGAAGGCGCAGTTCCTGGGCATGGCGGGCACCCATTTCACCAACGCGCACGGCTACCACGACCCGGAGCATTACACCACCGCGCGCGACCTGGTCATCCTGGGGGCATACATCATGCGCAAGCCGCAGGCGCTGGCCGTCGCCACCGCCCTGCAGTACGAGCTGCCCGCGACGTCCAAGCGGGAGGCGCTGCTGCTGACCACCGGCAGCGAGATGCTCAACCCCCTCAGCGGCGAGCATTACCCCCCCGCGTTCGGCCTCAAGAGCGGTTACACCCAGGCGGCCGGCTTCTGCTACGTCGGCGGCGCGTCGAAGGACGGGCGTGCGCTGTGCGCGGTGATCCTTCGTACGCGGACGCGGTCGCAGGGGTGGACGGACCTGCGGCGGCTGTTCGGATACGGGTTCGCGCGGCTGGGGAACTGAGGTTTATCGAGGGTTTCCAGGCGCCGGGCGGGGGTGCGCGGGTTTCGCAAAATCTTCCCTGAAAAGTATTGACACGGGATGCTGGTCGTGGTATATTACTCAAGCGCCCTTTCGGGAGACCGGGGTGGAGGCGCGGGGGCCTTGAAAACGATACAGGGAAGAGAAGCGAAGAAACGACAGTGGTTTTGAGCGACTGGCCGGGGAGCCTGGGGTCCTTGAGGGGGCGTTG
>DATHTQ010000256.1:0-1597 GCA_035463055.1 Candidatus Limnocylindria bacterium | reverse complement strand
CTACGTGACCTATTCGGGCGACGAGGCATACCTTGTGAACAAAGGCCTGGACGTGCTGTGCGGCATCGCGCGCTTCTGGGCGGGCAGGGTGCATTTCCATGCGGGGCTTGGGAAGTACATGCTCCACGGCGTGACCGGGCCCAACGAGTACGAGAACAACGTCAACAACAACTGGTACACCAACCGCATCGCGGCGTGGTGCCTGGACTTTTTCCGCGAGGCCTGCGGCAAGGCGCCGCCGGGGCGGCTGGCGGACCTGGGGGTCACGGGGGATGAACTCGCCCGGATGGGGGACGTCAGCGCTCGGATGTACTATCCCGAGGATCCGGAGCGGGGCGTCTTTGTCCAGCACGACACGTTCCTTGACAAGCCCCTGCTGCCCGCGTCCGCCATCCCGGAGGGGGAGCGGCCCATCAGCCACCACTGGAGCTGGGACCGCATCCTGCGCTCATGCTACATCAAGCAGGCCGACGTGCTGCAGGGGCTGTACTTCCTGGGCCACCTGTACGATGCGGACGTGAAGCGCAGGAACTTCCTGTTCTACGAGCCGATGACCGTGCACGAGTCGTCGCTGTCACCCTCCGTCCACGCCGTCCTGGCAGCGGAGATCGGGGAAAGGGAAAAGGCGGCGGAGCTCTACCGCCGAACCGCGAGGCTGGACCTGGACGACATCAACCGCGACACGCGCGACGGCCTGCACATCACCAGCATGGCCGGGCCATGGCTGGCCATCGCGCAGGGGTTCGCGGGCATGCGGACCGCACGGGGGCTGTCCTTCGCGCCGTTCGTCCCCCAGGGGTGGGAGGGGTACGCGTTCCGGTTCCGCTACAGAGGCCGCCTGGTGCGCCTGGAAGTTCGAAAGGATGAGGCGCGGTTCTCGCTGCTGGAAGGGGAGCCGCTCCGCCTCACCGTCTGGGGTGGGGAGCAAACGCTGGAGGGCGAACTGGCCCTCAGGAGGGACATGGCGTGAAGAAGCTGTACGTATGCGCCGACATCGAGGGCACCTGCGGCATCGCGGCGTGGGACGAGACCGAGCGCTTCAAGCCCGGCTACGCGCCATTCGCCCGGCAGATGAGCCGCGAGGTGGCGGCTGCCTGCGAGGGCGCGCTGGAGGCGGGCATGGACGAGGTGCTGGTGCGCGACGCGCACGACAGCGCGCTCAACATCGAGTGGGAGCACCTGCCGCGCCAGGCGAAGCTCATCCGCGGCTGGGCACAGGATCCGTACTGCATGATGTCCGGGCTGGACGGCTCGTTCTACGGGGCGGTCCTCACCGGATGCCACGACGCCGCGGGGACCGGCAGCAACCCGCTGTCCCACACGATGGACACCGGGATCGCCTGGATGGAGTGCAACGGCGAGCGGCTCAGCGAGGCGCGGCTCAACGCGTATACCGCCGCCGGCGCGGGCGTGCCGGTCCTGGCGGTGACGGGTGACGAGGGCGTCTGCGCGCGCATGCAGGAGATTATCCCACCGCTGCGCACTGCCGGGGTCAGCGCGGGCGTGGGCAACTCCTCCCGCAGCGTCCACCCAGACCTGGCGGTGGAGCTGATACGGGACGCGGTGCGCGAAGCTTGCCTCGCCCCGCGGGAGGACT
>DATHTQ010000255.1:0-1769 GCA_035463055.1 Candidatus Limnocylindria bacterium | reverse complement strand
ACGGTCGCCGCGCTCGGCCTTCTCGCGCGTGCGCTGCTCCTTCTTCTCTTCCTTCTTCGACTGGTACTCGCGCCGGGCAGCTTCCTTCTGCCGTTTGGTCGCTCCGGGGTTGAAGGCCATGCGTCCTCCTCCTGCCAGGTGGGCTTCGAAAGTCTGGGCGTCGAAAAACACGAAGGCCCGGCCAAGTCCGGCCGGGCCTCCTTCGTGAACAGGCGCGCCCGCGTTACGAAGGCCGGACGTTCGCAGCCTGCAGGCCCTTCGGCCCCTTCTTGATCTCGAACTCGACCCGCTGCCCCTCCTGCAGGCTGCGGAACCCCTCCGATTGAATCGCGGTGTGATGGACGAACACGTCCTCGCCACCGCCGTCCTGAGAAATGAAGCCAAAGCCCTTCGCGTCGTTGAACCACTTCACCGTGCCACTCGGCATCTGCACACTTCTTTCATGTTCGGCGGGAGTGCTTTCCCAGCCGGACCCGACGGCCACCTCGTGGCGCGGGACGCGGGGAAAATTAGTCGGGTGCGCCGCGAATGTCGAGCGGGTTCGTGCGGTCCTCGGAGAGGGTCGAGGGTCCCCCGGTGGGGCCGCCGGGCGGCGTCGGCCCGAGCGCCCGGGTGCCGGCCCGCGCGCTTGCCGCACCGGGGCGCGCGTGGGAGGCTTGGCAGCCCCGAGCCCAGCCGCCTCCGGAGAGCATCGCGCGCGTGAACGTCTTCCCCCTGAGAGCCGGCCGTCTCACCGGACTCGTAGCTGAAGGCTTCGATCAGGCGCTGATCGTCGACCAGCTCGAGCGCATCATCGATCAATGCACGTCCGGGCACGCGGAGAGGATCTCGGCGGGTTCGGGCGATCACGTCGTGCGGTGCGCGCTCGTCACCGCGAACGGGGAGATCCCGGTCGCGGTCAAGGTCTTCGGGCGCCAGCGCTGGTGGAAGGACCGATACGACCGGTGGAAGGTGACCAAGGCCGAGCGCTCCTTTCGCGCCGCCTGCTTCCTGCTGGCGAAGGGGATCGGGACGCCCGACCCCATCGCCTGGCTGGAGCGATGGGAGGGGAGTCGATTGCGGGAGAGCTACTATCTCTGCCGCTACGAGCCGGCGCCCAGCTTCCGCGTGATCCTGTCCGACATCCTCTGGAACCAGCGACGCCACGAGGCGCTCATGGACGTCCTGCGTCACCTGGCGCCGGCCATTCGCGCCATGCACGACGCGGGGTTCATGCACGGCGACATGGGGAACCAGAACATCCTGCTGCCGCGTACGGAGTCGGGCGCGTGGCTGCCCCCGCAGATGATCGACCTGAACCGCTGCAGGATCCGCCCGGGACCCCTGGGTGACGGGGAGCGCGCCCATGACCTGGCGCGCATCGCCCTGCCCGGCGCGTACATGCAGGTCTTCAAGAGGATCTACAGCGGGAACCGGGAACCGGCGGCGACGCTGGACCGGCTGGAGCGGACCGCCCGCAGGCGCTTCTGGCGGCACAGGCGCTACAGCAGGTGGCGCCATCCCATCCGCTACCGGAGAAACGTGAGAGCGCAGAAGCGGCCTGCCTATCCGGAACCACGCGACATCTGGCTCTGGGACGAGGAGACCGCCGAACCCGTGCAGGCGCTGGAGGAGCGCGAGGAACGCCGGCAGCGCCACCGGCGGTATTCCCTGTACGTGGCGTGGAAGGGGCTGCGCGCCCGGGCGGGTATTCGCCAGCTATACGGGAAGATCCTGGCAGGGAGCTACGCGCAGCCGAGGACCATGTCTCGAAGGATCGGGGTGGCGCT
>DATHTQ010000254.1:0-5267 GCA_035463055.1 Candidatus Limnocylindria bacterium | reverse complement strand
GGTCGCCCATCCAGGCGAACACGCTCTGCGCGTCGTCCGGCAGGATTTTTCGCAGCGCCAGGCGGGGCGTGGACAGGGGGACGGTGCCGAGGTGGTTCATGGGGGCGTCCTTTCGGCCGAGGAGGTGGGGAGGCGGCGGCGGGGGGCCAAGGGGGGATCGCACAGGGGAGGACGGGGAATGGCTGCGGGACGGCATCGCCTCAGCGCACCTGCACCCCCGCCTCCTCCGCCAGCCTCCGCAGCGCCCGCGAGGCCTTCGCATAGCTCTGCGCGTCCGGCAGGTGCTCCAGCAGGCAGGGCAGGTCCGGGGGCAGGGAGTCGAGCAGCTTGAGCAGGTGGACATAGTCCAGGCCGCCCTCGCCGACGGGGACCTCGCGGAAGCGGACGACCGGCGAGTCCTCCTCCAGGGCGAGGTCCTTCAGGTGCACCGTGACCACGTCGCTGCCCAGCAGCGTGACGGCGTTCCCGAAGTGGACAACGTTGTTGTAGAACTCGCGCGGGGTGCGCACGGTGTTGGCGAAGTCGAGGTGCACGCCCGCGCGCTCCCGGTTGAGGACGTTGAGGAACTCGCGGTAGCGCTCCGCGGTGTCCAGGAAGTTGTGGGGCATCATCTCGAACGACAGGCGGGTGGTTTTGGGGCCCACCTCGTCCAATGCCCTGCGGTAGACCTCCACGGCCTCGAAGAAGAAATCCTCGGTGAAGTTGCCCGCGTGCGGGCCGTGCCAGTGCTCCGGGTGCCGGGAGCCGATGATGTTGACGCAGGTGACCGCGCCCAGCTCCTCCGCGAGGGCGAGGCGCTCCACCAGGCGGGCATACGCCGCTTTCGCCTCCTCCGGGTCGGGGGAGAGCGGGTTGCACCACGCGCCGACCTCCGCCAGCAGCAGGTCCGCCTGCGCCAGCGCCTCCTTCCACTCCCGGTTCTCGGATCCGCCGGGCCTGAGGTGCCAGGGGCACACGCACGCCGTGAACCCCGCCTCCCGGTGCAGCCGGACGAACTCCTCCGGCCCGTTGGTTTCCGTGAACACCTGCCCGCCAAGGCGCATACGCGGCCTCCTTTGCCGGCGCGGAAACATCCGCCCGGTTTTTCTTTTGTACAGCATACCACGCCGGGCGCGGGGCGGCACCAGGGGGCTGGCAGGGGCTGTGCGCGGGGAAACGGAGGCATGGGGCGGGGTTTCGCCGCAGAGGGTTTCGCGGAGCGCGGCGCGGTGTGGGCAGCAGGGGCGCGGGGCAGGCTTTTCGCCGCATTTTCGCGGGATTCCGTGCGGCCGGCAGGGCCAGGCGCGGCGTTGTCCGACACTTTGTTTGGTTTTGTCCGGTTTTGTGTACAATCACGGCGAACACAAGGGTCGTCTCCGCCTGCAATCCCTACCAGACCGACCGGAATACTAAGTAAAAGACCGCCGCGGCGCGAAAGGCGCCGCAACCCCGGGGACAGGAAGGGAGTTTCCAGTGAGCGTGAAAAGGATGCTTCCCGCCGCGCCGTGCGCGGCGCTGCTGCTTGCCCTGGCGCCGGCCGCGGACCCGCCGGCGCGGATGATCGTGGGCGCGATCATCGATTCCGACAGGTACAGGGCCTACGTGGGGGACACCGTGGTGTGGAGGGTGTTCGACACGGCTGGCCAGGCAGGGCTGGTCACGGGGTTCTTCCGCATCACCGCCAACGGCAACCGCATTGCCGAGGTTCCGCTGTCGCCGTTCAGCCCGTTCCTTACCACCTTCATCGGCTACACGCCGTACGCGCCCGGGAAGTACATCACCGGCGTGTACATGTTCGACGTGAACGGCACGACGGCGTACCAGTTCAGCCCGCCGGTCATCGTCGACCCGCGCCCCGCGCCGAAGAACGTGCGGGTGGAGCCTGTCAGCGGGACCGCCCTGAAGGTGGCGTGGGACGCCGTGCCCGGCGCGACCGGGTACGAGGTGTGGCGCGCCGAGTTCAAGGCCGGGCCCTACGCGCTGGTGCGGAGCACGGCGGCCACCTCCTGGTCGAACACCTACCTGACCCCCGGAAAGCTGTACTGGTACCAGGTCCGCTCCACGAACAGCGTCTCCACCATCGGCTTCAACGGAACGGCCGCGTCCACCCTCTTCAGCGCCCCGGCGGGCGCCATCCCGCTTGCGAAGGCGGCGATCACCAGCGCGGCGGCGACCGGGAAGGACCGGGTCAAGCTGGTGCTGACGCCCGTTCCCGGCGCGAGCGGGTACGAGGTGCAGGTGAGCTCCACGGCGGGCGGGGCGTACAGGGTCCTGCGGCGCGTGAGCGCGGCGACGTTCACCCTCACGGGGCTGAACCCCGACACCGCCTACTACTTCAGGGTGCGGGCGTACCGCACGGTGTCCGCGGGGACGTTCTTCGGCCCGCTGTCGGGGTACAGGGGCGTCAGGACGCTGAAATGACATTGCGCCCGGCGGGGACGCCGGGCGCCTTCGTTCCGGGAAGCCGGGAAAGGAGTCCATGGTGAGGAAGTTCCTTGCCGCGGCGGCGTGCGCCGCATTGCTCATGGGGCTGCTGCCCGCGGTGTCCCCGCCGGCGCGGATGGTCACCGGGGGTTCGCTGGACGTGGACAGGCCCCAGGCCTTCGTGGGCGACACGCTGCGTTTCCGCGCCTACGGATACACGGACGTGACGGCCGCGCTGACCCGCGTCTTCACCCCCTACGTCGAGGGGATCGAGACCGGCGAGAACTACACCGTCCCCTCCGACAGCTTCGCCTACCAGCCCCGGGCGTGGGGGTACCTGAACATGAAGCTGACGCTGTACGACGCGCTGACCGCCTCGTTCTTCTACAGCATGCCCGTCATCGTGTCCCCCCGCCCGGCGCCAAAGGGCGTCAGCGTCACGGCGCTGGGCGCGTCCTCCCTGCGGGTGGCATGGAACGCGGTGCCCGGGGCCACCGGGTACGAGGTGTACCGCGCGCCGCGCCCGGCAGGCACCTACACGCTGGCGGGGAAGCCGTCCGCCCCGGCCTGGACCGACACCGGCCTGTCTCCAGGCGTGCAGTATACGTACCAAATCCGCTCCACCAACCGCATCACGGTGCCCGTCAGCGCGGGGAGCGTGATTTCCGGGCTTTTGAGCGACCCCGCGGCGGGCGTCCCGCTGGCCACGCCGGTCATCACGGGCGCGGAGGCCACGGGTGTGGACCGCATCAGGCTCACCATCGCCCCCGTGGCGGGCGCGACGGGGTACCAGATCTACGTGAGCTCCGCCCCCGGCGGGACCTACAGGCTGCTGCGCGCGACGACGGCGTCCGCGCTGACCGTCACCGGGCTCACGCCGGGCACGGCCTACTACTTCAAGGCGCGGGCGTACCACCGCATCTATACGACGAATTACTACGGCCCGATGTCGGGCTACAAGGGCGCGAAGACCCTGGCGCTGGGCACGGCGTCCATCACCAGCGCGACGCCCACCGGGAAGGACCGCGTGAAGCTCGCCATCAGCCCGGCGGCGGGGGCGGGCGGGTACGAGGTCTACGTGAGCACGGCGGCCGGGGGGCCGTACACCCTCGCGCTGGCGACCACGTCCGCCGGGCCGACGGTCACGGGGCTCAAGCCCGATACGGCGTACTTCTTCAAGGCGCGGGCATACCGCAGGATATACACGATGACCTACTACGGCCCGCTGTCCGGGTACAGGGCCGCGAGGACACTGAAGTAAAGGCGCGCGCCCGGCAAACTGCCGGGCGTTTCCGTTTTGACCATGGTGAAAGGAGCCCATGATGAAAAAGTCCCTTGCCGCCGCGCTGTGCGCGGCATTGCTGCTGGCGCTGCTGCCCGCGGCCGTCCCGCCCGCGCAGATGGCCATCGCCGGGATCGTGTACGCGAACGTCTCCTCCGCGTACGTGGGGGACACCATCCACTGGCTCGCATACGGCGCCAGGGCCGAGAACATCGGTTTTTACCAGCTGCTGTACGTTTTCGGGAACGGCGACATGCTCCATTACGAGAACTTCGGCGGCGCGCCGAAGCTGGCGATGCCCTTCCAGCCCCGTTTCGCGGGGCATTACGCCGCGATGCACTTCGCGTCGGACACGGCCCGGGACGATACCTCCTTCAGCCCGGTCGTCCGCGTCTCCCTGCGCCCCGCGCCGAAAAACGTCACCGTGGCGCCCGTGAACGGCACGGCGCTGAAGATCACCTGGGGCGCGGTGCCCGGCGCGGGCGGCTATGAAGTCTGGCGCAGCGAATTCAGGGCCGGGCCGTACGCGCTGGTCAGGGCGACCACGGCGACATCCTGGTCCAACACCTACCTGACCCCCGGCAATATCTATTACTACCAGGTGCGCTCCACCAACCTGATCACCGTCCCCTTGAACGAGGGCAGCGTCCCCTCCGGAAACTTCAGCGCGCCGGTGGGGAGCATCCCGCTGGGGAAGGCGGCCATCCAGAGCGCCACGGCGACCGGGACGGACCGCGTCAAGCTCGTCATCACTCCCGTTCCCGGCGCGAGCGGGTACCAGATCCTCGTGAGCCCCACTGCGGGGGGAACCTACAAAGTCCTGCGAAAAGTCAGCGCGTCCACGCTAACGATCACAGGGCTCACGCCCAACACGGCCTATTACTTCAAGGTGCAGGCGTACCGGACAGTGTCCGCGGGCACGTTCTTCGGGGCGTTGTCCGCGTACAGGGGCGTCAGGACGCTGAAGTGAACCCCATCCCCGGCCTGACTGCCGGGGATTTTCCATTCGTGGATTCCGGGAAAGGAGCAACCGATGAAAAAGGTTCTTTCCGCCGCGCTGTGCGCAGTCCTCCTGCTCGGCCTGGCGCCCGCCGTCGCCCCGCCGGCCCTCATGGTCACGGGCGGGGTTGGCATCGACGCGGGCGTATCCGCCGCGTACGTCGGCGATACCGTCACATTCAGGACCTTCGGATTCGTGTCGTTTGGCGGGACCCTCCTCACGGCATTCCGCTACTACAGAAACATGGAGTTGTTGTTCGAGCGTGCGTTTCCGCCGAACAACCCCTGGGTTTCGGACTCCATCCAGCCGGCTTCCCCCGGAAGGTACATCGCCCACCTCAGGATGAGCGACTCCGGGCCCAACGAGTTCTCCGTGTTCAGCGCCCCCGTGCAGGTCTCCCTTCGCCCCGCGCCGAAAAACGTCACCGTGGCGCCCGTGAACGGCACGGCGCTGAAAATCACCTGGGGCGCGGTGCCCGGCGCGGGCGGCTATGAAGTCTGGCGCAGCGAGTTCAGGGCGGGGCCGTACGCGCTGGTCAGGGCGACCACGGCGACATCCTGGTCCAACACCTACCTGACCCCC
>DATHTQ010000253.1:0-4286 GCA_035463055.1 Candidatus Limnocylindria bacterium | reverse complement strand
ACTCCGTCCTGAGCAGCTTAAGGAAATCCCACTTCCCACGGTCGCACCGCAGGGCCTGCACGCCGTGCAGCGCCCTGGCTTTGCCCAACGCGTCTTCGCCCGCCTCGTCCATTGACATGATGCGCAGCGCGCCGCCGGGACCGGCCTCCGGCGCGTGGTGGATGCTCGCCTCCGTGAAGCGGAGCGTGATCGCAGCGCCCGCGTCCTCGAACCCGAAGTACCCGTACCGCTGCCGCTGCCCCCCCAGCGCGAGGAAATGGCAGCCTTCCTGCTCCAGGCGCTCCATCACCATGTTCATCAGGGTCTTCATGATGCCGCGGCCCCGCTCGTACGGATGGGCGCTGACCGTGCCGACGTATCCGTAGCGCAGCCGCTCCTCCCCCAGGATGAGCGTGCCGTGGATCGCGTTGACCAGGCCCTTGATGCGCCCGTCCTCGCGCGCCACCATCGAGATGTCGGCGAAGCCGGGGACGGAGTACACCTTGGGCTGGGCGAGCAGGAAATCCACCGGCTCCCGGGCCAGGCTGAACACCATGTTGGCGAAGTCCAGGAGCTCCGCTTCCTCGTCCCTGCGGGCACGGCCGTACTCAAGCATATTCGCACCTCCAAGGCAAGCATACCCCAGCCCCAAAAGCCCTGCAAGAGGGTACAATTTACAAGGTTCGGAAGCACGGCTATAATATCGGCGGGCCTGGGCAGGCCCCGGAACGGAGATTTGCTTTGGCCGTACCACAGGACGCGGTAATCCTGATCCCCTCCTACCACCCTGACGAAAAGCTCGGGCAGTACGCGAGGGACCTCATCCAGGCCGGTTTCCGCCGCATCGTCATCGTGGACGACGGCTCCGGGCCCGACTACGAAGGCCAGTTCGCCCCCCTGCGCGGGGTGGAGGGAATCACCCTGCTGCAGTATCCCGTCAACGGGGGGAAGGGCCACGCGCTCAAGCACGGCCTGCGGCACATCCTCGAGGCGTTCCCCCAGGCGCCCGGCGTGGTCACGGCGGATTCGGACGGCCAGCACACGGCTGCGGACTGCACGCGCGTGGCCGGGGCAATGCTGGAGCATCCGGACAAGCTGGTCCTGGGCAGCCGCGACTTCAACAGCCCGGACGTGCCGCCCAAGAGCAAGACCGGCAACCGGCTGACCAGCTTCTTCTTCGCCCTGCTGTACGGGCAATGGCTGCCCGACACACAAACGGGCCTGCGCGGGATGGCGATGTCCGAGGTGCCCCGCCTGGCCGGCGTTGCGGGCGACCGGTACGAGTACGAGATGAACGTGCTCATCCACTGGGCCGGATGGAAGCGCGGGTTCGAGACCGTGCCCATCCGCACCATCTACGAGGACCGCAACAAGGGCTCGCACTTCCGCCCGCTGCAGGACTCCGCGCGCATCTACAAGCTCCTGTTTGGGAACTTCGCGAGGTTCGCCTCCTCCAGCGCGCTGTCGGCGCTGGTCGACGTGGGGCTGTTCACCGCGCTGGACAAGTGGGTCTTCCCAGTGGCGGTACCGGGGCTGTTTTCCAGCCGGTACGGCGCCGTGCTGGCCGCCACCGCGGTGGCGCGCGTCGCGTCGTCGCTGTTCAACTTCCACCTAAACCGCCAGTTCGTGTTCCAGTTCACCAGGGGGAGCGGGGCGCTGCTGCGCTACCTGGTCCTCGCGGCGGGGGTGCTCCTGACGTCCGCTACGCTGGTGGACGCCGTGAACCGCCTGACCGGGATGGACCGGACAGCCGCGAAAATCATCATCGACCTGCTGCTGTTCTTCGTAAGCTATCGCCTCCAGAGAACGTGGGTGTTCCCGCCCGAGCCCAAAAGGAGCGCGCAAACGTGAAAAACCCCAGGGTTATCCTATTGGTCATTGCCTTGGCGATGTCCCTCGCCCTCCCCTTCCTGGTCCCCTCCGGCGCGCTGCTGACTGCGGAGCGCGACCGGCTGCTGGAGGAGATGTGGGAAGCGGAGGACGACGCGGGCGCGCTGCCGGGCGGCCTCCTGGCCCTCCTGCTCCCCCGCGCGCATGCAGCGACGGCGGAGGAGCAGTATGCCCTGCCCGCGGACTTTTCCCCCGGCGCCCCGCTGGACCCGGCCGGTTTCCGGGAGGACGGGTACGAGGACCCCAGCGTCTCCGTGCGGCTGGAGACAGTCGAGGAGGAAGGCGTAGTCTGGCGGATTGCGTTCGTCAGCGTCGCGCACCCCACCCAGCTGCGCACCGCGACCGCGGGCAGCCCGACGTCCAGCCGGGTGGCCCTGATTTCCTCGATGGCGAAGAAGCAGAACGCGGTCCTCGCCCTCAACGCCAACTACATGGCCAACGACCCGGTCAAGACGAGCTACGAGTACCGCATGGGCGTCAAGGTGCGCGCGAAGCCCAACCGCAGCAAGGACCTCCTGGTCATTGACCAAAACGCCGACTTCCGCCTGTTCGTCAAGTCCCAGAAGGCGGAGATCGACGCGTTCCTGGAAAACGGCGGGGAAATCGTCAACGCCTTCACCTTCGGCCCCGCGCTGGTCAAGGACGGGGAACTGCTGGATCTCAACGAGGATTACGGCTACAACCCCCGCGGACGGGAGCCACGGATGGCCATCGGGCAGATCGCCCCGCTGACCTACGTCGTCGTCCATGCCGAGGGGCGTACGAGCGAATCCCAGGGCGTCACCCATGAGGAGCTCGCGGCGCGCATGTTCGACCTGGGCTGCATGCAGGCATTCAACCTGGACGGGGGCAACTCCGCCACCCTCGTGTTCAACGGCGTGTATTACCAGCACAAGTCCGTGGACAACGAGCGCGCCCAGAGCGACATGATCTACTTCGCCAGCGGCGTGAAATAGCGCGATGTGGGATGAGGCGGTGACCGTCCAGGCGGCCGGCGTGCGCGTGTACGTGTACGGAATCGCGCTGATGCTGGGGTGCTGGGCGGGCTTGGCCGTCCTTTTCACCCTTAGCCGCCGCAGCCTGAAGGAAAGGAACGCCGCGGCGTGGGCAGGCGCGCTCGCGCTGCCGCTCGGCCTCCTCTTCGCCCGCCTCGCCTTCTGCCTGCTGGACCCGAACTTCCGGCCGTTCCTGAATCTCAGGAACGTCCTGGACCTGCGCACCGGCGGCCTCTCGATGTACGGCGCGATGGCGGGTATGGGGCTTGCCGCATGGCTGGGGGCTCGAATCGGCGGCGTCAAACCCCTCCGGATGCTCGACCTGGCATGCGCGGCGTTCCTGGCGTTCCTCATCCCCGCGCGGCTGGGCGAGGGGTTCACCTCGCTGGGCATCAGCCGCCCGCTGACCACCGGGCTGCTGGACAACACGTTCCTCGCGCAGCGGGACGCGTACGACGCCTACCTCCGCACATGGCTGCTGGAAGCGGTCGTCGCGCTGGGCCTGCTGCTCCTGCTGCTCGCCAGCCTTCGCAGAAACCCGCGGCCCGGCCGCGCGCTGATGCTGTTCTGCCTGCTGTACGGAGCCGCGCAGACCCTGATGGAGAGCCTGCGCTTCGACGGGCACATGCGCTTCAGCTTCATCGGGGTGCAGCAGGTACTCTCGGCAGCGCTGTTCCTGGGGGCGCTCGTCGTCCTGGGCGTTCGCGCCCTCCGGCGCGGGAAGGCGGGGCCTTTGCCCATCGCGGGCATCGCCGCCGCTCCGGTGATTGCGGCTGCGCTCGTCGGGGTGGAATTCCTCATCGACCGCTCCGGCATGGGCAAGCTTGCCAGTTACGCGCTGTTCCTGGCCGTGCTGGCCCTCCCGGTATGGCTCGGGGCACGGATGATACGCATGGAGGACAGGATTGGACAAGTCGCTGATTGAGCGCATCAACTTCCTGGCGCGCAAGAAGAAGGCCGAGGGGCTGACGGAAGAGGAAGCCGCCGAGCAGGCCGCGCTTCGCCGGGAGTACATCGCGCTGTTCCGCCAGGGCATGGAGGCCCAGTTGAAGCAGATCTACATCCAGAATGAGGAAGGTGAATATGAGCCCCTGCGCAAGAAGGAAGAGCGCTGAAATACTGGCATCCCTTTGCCTGGCGTTATTGCTGTCACTCGGCGCGGTTCCCGCCGGGGCGGCGCCAAACCGCGTTCTGTATACCGCGAAGATCACGGTCTATTTCCCCAACAGCGAGACCCGGGTGTACGAGAAACCGGACCTGGAGAGCAAGATCCTGACCGCCTACAAGCCGGGCCGGGACATCGAGGTCACCGCGGTCGAGCCGAACTTCGTCCAGATCCGCCTGAACGGCGGCTACGGCTGGGTGCTGCGCCATCGCATCATGGACCCAGTGTCCGCGGACCCGCAGACGGTCCCGCGCTTC
>DATHTQ010000252.1:0-18211 GCA_035463055.1 Candidatus Limnocylindria bacterium | reverse complement strand
ATGCCCGCATGCCTGGCAAACGGCCCGCGGCACGGGCCTGTCGGTCCATGCAAATCAATATGACGATTACGGGCTGCCGCCGGAATGCGGGCGACGCTCTTTATTTGGTGTCCTCCGTCGGCGCCGCCGGCGCGTACCCGTGTCGGCGGAACACCTCGAGGACGTCCTCCAGCTCCAGCCCGCGCATCCGCGCGCCCATCGGGATGGTCATCACGCGCCCGGCCGTACCGAGCATCACGGGGTTTGTGATCGAGGTGAAGCCCGCCTCGCGCATGACGTCCGCGACGCCGGGGTCTTCCTGGCACAGTTCGTATACGGTTTTGGACAGGTCGAGCGGTTTCATGCCGTTTTCTCCTTGCGCTCCTCCGGCGGGGGCATGCCGGCCGCGGCCGGTCCATGGCCCACTGCTTTCGCGCCGCCCTGGATGCTCTCGCGCCGGATGACCCCCCACTGGCGCTTGCGCTTCCTGTAGGAAATGAACGCCGTCGCGCGCACGTAGGCGAGCACGTAGCGGAAGAACACGCTCTCCAGCACGCAGGCGGCCATCGCGTACAGCACGTCGCGCAGGCGAAGGCGCAGGTTCTGCGTGTAGATGCGCTGGAAGAACGCGGTCATCGTCATCACGGCGCCGTACAGCGTGTAAACCACGAACATCTGCAGGGCGAAAATGGGGTTGAGGATGCCCAGGGCGGACATGACCGCCAGGACCAGCAGGCCGAAAATCTCCACGACGGGCGACAGCAACTCGTACAGCAGGTAGTAGGCGTACGAGACCAGCCCGGTCAGCCCGAACCGCGTGCTGGTCAGCACCTGGCGGTACTTCGCGAGGCTTTGGAACAGCCCCAGGTGCCATCTGCGCCGTTGGTGCCGGATGTCCCTGAGGTGGAAGGGCACCTGGCTCCAGCATACGGCGCTGGGCTCGTAGCTGATCCTGTATTTGCGGTCGTTGTTGCGGCAGAATACGTGCAGCTTCATCACCAGCTCCATGTCCTCGCCCAGCGTGTCGGTCGCGTAGCCGCCGGCGGACACGACGACGTCCTTGCGGAACAGACCGAGGGCGCCGGAGATGATGAGGTTGCCGTTGAACCGGTCCAGCAGGATGCGCGAGGCGAGGAAGGAGCGGTCATACTCGACGATCTGCATCGCGATCAGCGGCTCATCGGGCATGAAGAAGTCCTGCACGACGCCGTCCACGATGGTGGCGCTTTGCGCCGCGCGGATCATGCCGCCCACCGCGATGGTGGTATCGTCCTCCAGCACGGGCTGCACGATGCGCATGAGCGTGTCCCGCTGCAGCACGCTGTCGGCGTCGATGCACAGGAAATAGGGGTGCTGCGAGGCGTTGATGCCCATGTTCAGCGCGTCGCCCTTGCCCCCGTTCTCCTTGGTGATCAGCGTCAGCTTGACGCGGCCCGCCATGGCTTCGTATACGGCGCGCTCCGGCTGGCAGGGGAGGGTCTTGCGGATGGGGCGCTCCACGCGGCGCATCCGGAAATGCTCCGCGATCCGGGCGGACGTCCCGTCGCGGCTGCCGTCGTCCACGACGATCACCTCGTACTGGCCGTAGTCCAGCGCCAGCAGCGATTCTATGCTGGACAATATCGTGACTTCCTCGTTGTACGCCGGCACCAGCACGGAAACCGGGAAATACAGGTCGTTGCGGAGGTCGCCGCGGGCCCGGCGCATCCGGTCGCGCTCATGCAGGCGCAGGGCGCCGGCCGCAACGGAGAAAAACATGAACGCGGCGTACAGCAGCACGTACACGAGGTAGAATATGCCGATTCCGCTGAATATTTCCTGCCAGGCCGCGCGCTCCATCATTCCGCCTCCCCTCTCATGGCGCACTGCGGGATCAGCTGCTCCTGGCCCTGCGCCTGCACGTGGTAGCACAGCATCTCCAGCGCGTCGCGGTCATTGCCTAAAAGCACGTCCTTCAGGTCTTCCTGGACGACGCCCAGCGCCATCAGCGATTCCGCCGCGTTGTTCCGCACGTCCCAGTAAGAGCTGGACAGCGCGGACTTGAGGGCTTCGATGGTGTCTTCCCCCGGGTATGCGGCTGCCGAGGACGCGGCCGCGGCCGCCAGGTCTGCGGTTACCCCCTGGTCGGTGCGCAGGTATTCCAGGATCAGGCCCTTTGCCGGACCGTAGGGGTGCTCCCGGAAATATTCGAGAATGGCCAGCCGCACTCCCGGGGAAAGCTGGCGCTTGCCCGCCGCCGCCTCCAGAAGCGGCTTCGCGAAATCAGCGCCTGTCAGGCTGATGAACCGCACGACCGCGGCCTCCATGTACTCCGGCCAATCCGGCGCGCGCGACCACAGCCGCCGCGCCAGCGCCATGATGTCCCCCCGAAATGCCGACAGCCCGCCCGCCAGCAGGATTTCGTGGTGAAATACGCCGCGCCGGGCGAGCAGGTCCAGCGCGCGCTCCACCGCCGCGGGGTCACCCTGCGCGTACAGCGCACGCAGCGCGTATTCACGGCTGTAGACGCTGTCACTGAGCAGGAACGGCGTCATCATGTCGTCCGCCGCGCGCCCGCCGGACGCATCCATTGGGTACTCGGCGAGCACGTGGGCGAAATATGCTTTCTCCATGTCGCTGCGCCGGGCGTAATAGGCGGCCAGCTCTTCAAAACCCTCCCGGCATTGGGAAAGGTATTCGTGCATCTCTTCCGCCGTGAAACCCTGGGCTGCCCGGTCCATTGCGTCATGGTAGGCCGTGAGCTCGACGATGCGCCGCAGTTTCCAGGCGATTTTCCGCACGTGCGACGGCAGCGCCCGGACGCTGCTGCGCCCCTCGCGCGAGCGCTTCTGCAGCGAAATCTCGCGCAGCCACGTTTCCACCCTGCGCCCGTGCCACACGCCTTCCCAACGGTCCCGGAGCATATACAGCAGGTTGTATATCAGCAGCGAGACGCTGACGAATATAAAGAACGCGATGACGGCCTGGACGCCGGAAAGGTCGGTCATTGCTTGCCCTCCCATGCCTGGCGCACCACGTAATAGCTCTGCTTGAGGCGTTCATGGACTGCCGGCTCTTCCCAGCCCGACAGCGGTAGCGCGCCGAAATCGGCGCTCTTCCCCGGCTGCGCCAGCCCGATATGGATTTCGCCGACGGCGATGGACTGCACGCCGTAATGCTCGTAGTAATCGTCGTGGATGCGCCCGGAGGACGGGTCCGAGAAGTTGAGCAGCGCCCATGGAAGGCGGACTTCCACAACGCCTGGGCCGAAATAATAGTCGGCCAGCGAGTTGTATGCGGGGCTGGCTGGATCCAGGACGCCGTAGGTCAGCCTGCCGGTTTCAAGGGTTCCGTACTGCGGGGGCGGCTCCTGGCCTTCGGGCGTTTCGGGCGGGAGGCCCACAGGGCTCAGCGCGCTGAGGATCGGCACAAACTCCGGGCTGTAAGGCGCGGGCGGGTCGATGTAGGCGTCCTGGCGCGTCGTCTCGAAGAAGAAGGTGGAGCGAAGCGCTTCGTAACGGGCCTGGACGAGCAGCCTGCCGCCGTCCGTGCCGTCCAGGACCAGGAGGAAGTCCGCGCCGCGCGAGAAGGCAAGCTTCGCTTCGCGGTATGAATAGCCGCCGGATTTCTGCGTCGTGTCAATCGGCACGTACAGCGGCACGGCCGGCGACACGTCGCCCGCAATGCACAGGTACAGCCCTTCCTCGTCATACCGGGCAAACAGCCGGATGCCGTCCTGCTCCAGAAGCGGCTGTGCGTCCGCCCACTCGGCGGGGTCGCCGTCCACCGTGCCCGCGTCCGCGCCGGGGCCAAAGGCGAGCAGCCCGGTTCCCTGCGCGCTGGTCTGCAGGTCGTGCCAGAAATGGGTGCGCGACGGCTCCATGGCATAGGCGGTGTTCCAGGAGCGCTGCCCCCAGATGTCCGTGAAGCCTGAGATGACCGCCCCGGCGCAGCCCGAGGCGATGATGTCCTCGTACGTGCCGGCCAGCAGCTCTCCCTGGCGCCGCTCGGAAAGCGGCCCGCCGTAGCGCAGGTTGTCCACGCCGCGGGAAGACGAGTAGCCGAAGCTCACCACGACCACGGGAACCTCGTGGTATTCTGCCAGCAGCTGCGTGTACCCGCTGTAGTACAGGCTTCGGTCGGCCTCCTGGGGTATCCTGCCCAGCCTCGCACGCTGCGCGGCCGACAGGTACGACCAGAAGTCCGGCAGGAACGGGTAGACGCGGTATGCCGCGAACAGCCCGGCTTCAAACTTTTCCGAAGCCTGCGCGTGCCCGATGTCCAGGCGGCTGAACTTGGCGATCCGCTTTGCGAACTGCTGGTCGTAGGCGAACGGGTCGTGCTGCGGGTCGTTGATGAAGCTGATGAGCCGCTGCGTCTTGTATTTGCGGCTCTCGTAGCCCACGACGCGGTCCATGACCCGTACGAGCATTGCCTCAAACGCGCTTGCGCCTTCGGCGGTGCGCACGTACTCGCCCTCAAAGCGCGTCGGGTGGCTGCCGTTGTCGGTGTAGGCGATGGTTGCCGGGCTCCACTCATGCCCGATGATGAAGCCCAGCACCCAGGGCGACACGTCCCTGGTATAGCTGCCGCTGGCGCCGGTGGACCTGGCGGGGATGATCCTTCGCCCGTGGATGACGTCCACCGCGTCCACCGCGTCGCCGGCCAGGCTCTGCTCGAACCCCATGTCGTACGCGTCGCCCGCGCTGTCGTTGAGCCGGTCCGGAATGCGCACGGACTGCAGCAGCCACAGCGGCTTTTCATGGGTGGTGTTGTATTCGTACAGCGCGTTGTAGAACTCATCGTCCATGACGGTGTACACCCGGATGGTATTTGCGCCAAGCTCGCCTATGTGCCCCATCCACCGCAGGTAGGTGGATTCGTCGGGCTGGTACGCGACCGGCGGGTATCCCGGCAGGGTGCTGCCCAGTACCACCCCCCGTACGGTGAACGGCTCCCATTCGCCCCCGGCCCCGCGAACGTAAATGTCATTGCCGCGAGCCATGGACCACGCGGTGACCGGTGCGCCCGGGCTGAGGTCCACGTAGAAGCCCATGTAGTTGTACGCGTACCAGGTCCCGAAGCCCAGCAGCCCAAGCAGCGCGAAACCGATGACGAACCGTTTCATGCGCTTACAGGTACAGCAGGCCGGTGTTCCGGCTTGGCTGGGCGTACTGCAGCAGCGTGTCTATGTGTTCATCCAGCCATTGCCCGCGCATGACGAGGAACGACTTGAACTGCCGCACCGCTTCCGCGTGCGACCTGTGGTTGCGCTCCACGGGAATCAGGTAATCCAGGCCGTTATAGTCCTCCAGGTCAAACGCGCGCTCCCACTTCACGAAGTTGCGGCCGACCGCGTCCCCCAGATAGGCCACGGATTCGTCGATGGTGCGCAGCAGGTATTCGTCGCTGAGCGCGCCCTGGCGAAGGCGGCGGTACTGCGAAATGACTTCCCGGACGAATACGCTGTCCGTCAGCAGGGCGGAGAACCACGGGGAGTTCTGCATCGTGAACCCCTGCGCACCCCAGGGCCCGTCAATGTAGTTGTCCGCGGCGTTGTCAAAGTCCCATACGGCCAGCCCCACCTTGCCGCGCGCGTCCTTGTAGAGGAAGGTGGAGTAGCGCCCTGCGTCGATGTTGCGGAAGAATTCGTTGATGACGAAGTATTGCGCGAACGACTCGACGTCCAGGTATTGGTAATAGCCGCTTTCGGGATCCGCCATGTCGGCCGAGTACAGCGTCTTTTCGATGCGGCTGATGGTCTTCTCGATGTGCTCCATGCGCCCGGGCGTGATGTTCGCCTTCCCGGGATAGCGCACGTCCAGCGCGGACAGGTCGGCGCGGTTGGTGTAGTAGATGAAGTTGTTGAGCCTCTGGTCGCCCTTGGTGGCCCGGTCCCAGCGCACGATGAAGCTCGTGACGTTGTCGCCGCTGTCGGGCTTGCGCAGCTGCAGGCGCCCCTGGCCCCGGGTCACAGGCTCGGTGAGCAGGTACACGCCGTGGTACTCGCCGTCGAGGAACATCTCCACAAAGCGCACGCCGGGCGCCCAGGGCATGATTTCGCCCGCGACGTTGTAGGCGAGGTAGTTGCGGATGAGCGTGCGGTCAATCCAGGGCCCGTGCAGCACCCACTCGTCGTGGGTCGGGAGCCCCGAGAGCGGCAGCGGGTTCGCGGTCTGCCCGTCGTCCCGCACGAGGGACACGGTGTAGGATTTCTTGTAGAACCAGCGCGAGTAATTGCCGCGGTAGCGGATGCGCGCCATGGATGTCATGGACGCGCCGTCGGCGAGGCGGTTGACGCCGCCGCGGTCGTACATGGCGAAGTCCGCGAGGATGCGGGTGTCGCCATCCTCAGCCAGGGTATAGCGCTTGTCCCCGTCCTCGCTGTCCTCCATGCGCTCGCCCGGTATGTCCTGGCCGCGTGTGTCCAGGGTGATGACGGGGAGGTGCGTCGCGAAATCGGCCTCGTCCTTCGGGACGATGCCTGGCTGCGCCGCCACGCGGTGCTGGAAGATGCGTATCCTGGTTTCGGCATCGCCCGAAACCAGCGACAGCACCCCGCCGGCCGCCAGCGCGAGGACGCAAAGCAGCAGCATAAGACGCGTGGCCCTGTTTTTCATGGCGTTATCCTGTGATCTCGTCGCTCTGCGCGACGATGTTGACGTACTCGATGCCGCCCAGCGCGTACAGGCTCTGGATGATGTTTCCCTGGCGCTTCTGCGCGGCGTCGTAGGTATTGCGGTCCAGCTCGAAAATCATCTCGACCGCCTCGGGTGTCGTGTTCTTGACGCGCATGAGGGCCTTGGCCTGGTACAGCTTGAAGACGAGCCCCTCGATTTCCATTTCCTTGCCGCCGGCCCCGCGCACGATGAGCAGCATGCGGTTCTCGTTGCGCACGCGCCCCAGCAGCAGAAGCACGGCGAACACCGCGGCCGAGCCGATGCCGGCCACCAGGAAGTCCCCGGCGCCGCAGCTGATGCCGACCACGATGGTCCAGAAGATGTACGTGGTGTCCCGCGCGTCCTTGATGGCGGTCCTGAAACGCACGATGGACAGCGCGCCGACCATGCCCAGCGACAGCGCGACGTTGTTGCCGATGACCGTCATGACGCTGGCCGTCAGCACCGAGAGCGACAGCAGCGTCACGTTGAATTTCTTGCTGTACGTCGTGCCGGTGTGCGTGTACCAGTAGGACACGTAAATCAGCAGCCCGAAGATGACCGAGGCCGTGATGTTGAGCAGGAGGTTGCCCACGGTCAGCGTGCGGTTCTGTTCCAGGACGGAGCGCAGGAAGTCCCTCATCGGTGTTTACTCCAATGCAGCGTTTTTAGAAGTGGTAGTGCGTGGTCACGGCCCGGCTGAGGCTGTACTTGCCGACGGAAAGCTCGCTCGTGTCGGTGACCCTGAGCATGTCCTTGATGTAGCTGAGCAGGAAACCGTTGTACTTGACCTCCAGCACGACCAGGTACGGGTCCATCACGGGGTACTGCATCAGGTTCGGCGAAAAGATGTCGAAATTCGCCTCCGTGCCGATGATGTGGTGGTCGAACGTGACGCGGATGTTGTTTTCCTGGGCGACGAATGCCTTGCGGCGGTACTCCACGACGGCTTTGGGAAGGTAGCACTGGGTGTTCATGAGGGCATAGCACTCGGCGGCGAACGGGTCGGGATACCTGAGCAGCGAGGCGTAGCGCCCCCGGCACAACTCCTCCGCATCCGCGCGCTTCACACGCAGGGAGCGCTTCTTCTGGTTGTAGCCCTGCTTCTGCTTCATCTCCAGCATCGCGAAGGGCATGTGGGGCCCGTAGTTTCGCAGGCGTATCTTGCGCCGGACCTCCACCCCGTCCTCCTTCTCCACGAAGTCCTTCTCCTCGATCGTGTCGAAATACAGCGAGCGAATGGAGTACCCGTCGCCCGCGCTGTGCCCGTCCAGGTGCAGCGCCTGCGCGAGCAGGTGGCTGAGCGCGTAATAGCGGACCAGCGAAATCAGGTACTTCTTCTCGTTGCGCAGGACTTCATTCACGGTCCAGGATTCCTTTCAGGGCGTCGTACTCGTGCAGCGCGAAGGACAAGCCTTCATAGTCGTAGGCATCCAGCAGCTTTTCCCGGCTTTCGAAAACGCCTTCGAGGCCTTCGCGGTAGTAGGTGTTGCGTTCGGTAAGGCCGTATTTGCCCGGCCTCTGCAGTTCGTAGATGTGGATGAACCGCTTGCCGTTCCTTTGGGCCGCGGCAAGCTCGTTCTCCACGTTGGCCGCCTCGTTGGATTTCATGTAGTTCATCAGCGCGACGCCGTCGCTCGCCTCCCCGATGAGGGCGTCGACGTGGTCCGCGAACCCCCTCGTGTCCAGCCAGTACGGAAGGCAGAAGAGCAGGGTCACGCCCTTCTCCCCGGCGCGGGCGTAGGCGGCCCGCATCCCCTCAAGAAAGGCGTCCATGACCTCCCGGGCATCCTTCGTTCCGCGCCGGTACTTGCGCGTCAGGTACGGCTCGACGTCGAGCATCAGCCCCGCGGGGCCCGCGTCCCCGTAGCGCTCCCGCATCTCCGCGACGCGCTCTACTTCTTGGACCATGGCCTTGCCTTGGGGGTCCAGGCCCCATTCCGGCTGCCCGGCCAGCACGTACACGCCGATGCCCAGCCCGTGCGCCTGCTCCAGGAACGCCCGCGCGCCGCGGCCCGCGCGCATGGCCTGGTAGACCTCGCCCGCGCCCAGGTCGCTGAGGGTGTCGAACATACGGTCCCGGGACTCCGGGTCCGTGACGTTCTCCTCGTGCCAGGAGAACACCCCGAGCCGCTCGCGCAGGGACGGGGATCCGGGCGTCGAGGCGCCGCTCATGAAAGTGCCCAGCATGAGTGCCGCCAGTAAGAACGTCAGCCTGTTCCGCAAATCCCGCCTCCCTTCCTCGCCTTCATTACAAGTGTGTCAATAAGCGTATCAATTCATCATACCCCAACGGCGTCATCCGCCGCCCCTGACGCGCCTTCAGAACGCGGCGGACGGCAAGGTCAGGAACGGACGCCGGGCAGCGCCGGCAGGGGGTCACCGCTTCACGATCCCGAAGGTGTCCAGCACGTAGGGCGCGTCCCCGAGGCTGCGGTCGATCTCGTACACGACGGCGCTGAGCATGCCCGGGGTGACGTTGATATCCACGAAGTTCTGGACCAGGCCCCGCGGCGGTTCTTCCCCGCTTTCGGCGTACGCCTCCGCGGTATGCTCCCGCGCCCAGAGGAACTTGTCGAAGTAGCCGGGGTCGTCCTCCAGGATGGCGCTGTTGAGGCCGTACACCTTCGCGCCCGCGGAGCCGGGGTTCACGTAGACGACGCCTTCGGGGTTGACCATGTACGGGACATCGAGCCCCTTGTATTCCCCGGCCAGTACCTGCGGCTCCGCTGCCTCGCCCGAGGCGCCGATGGGCTTGCTCAGCGAATAGATGTGGTCGTGCCCCTGCACCACCAGGTCCACGCCCAGTTCGGCCAGCGCGGGCGCGACCTTCCTGCGCAGCCCGTCCTCGCCCGAGATGCGCTTGCTGTCCGCGTGGGGGCCCGTCGTATACGGGCCGCGGTGGGTCAGGACGATGAGCCACTGCGCGCCGCGCTGCGAGGCCCTCGCGGCGTCCCGGCGCAGCCACTCCATCTGGCGGGAGGAGAAGTAGTCGTAGCTGCCGCTGTCGTCATTGGTGTTGAGCACCATGAAGTGCGAGCTCCCGTAATCGAACGAGTAGTGGACGCCCGTCTCCATGTCGCTGCCCGCGCCGGGGGAGAGGTTGAAGTGGTCGATGAACGCCATGCTGTCCGCGTCGTGGTTGCCGGGCGCGGCCATGACCGGCAGGCGCAGCAGCGTGCCTTCCGCCGCATCCGCGAACCAGCCCCATTCCTGCTCGCGCCCGGCGTTGTCGACGACGTCGCCGCTGTGGAGGATGAAGGCGGCCTCCGGCACAGCCTGCGCGGCGGCGGCCATCACGCCGGCGGCGAGGCGCGCCTCCCCGGGGGTGCCCGCCTGGGTCTCCGCGACGCTCAGGAACGTGAACGCCCCGTCGCCGTCGTCCAGCGTGAACGAGCCGGTTTCGCTCCAGGCGTCCCGCGCCGCATCCCCCGCGCGAAAGTGGTACGTGCCGCCGGGCGCGAGGCCCGTGGCTTCCGCCTTGTGGACCAGGTATCCCGGCGCGTTGCGCGGCTCCATGGAGAAGCCCGGGAAAGCCATCCCCGCGGCGAAATCCGCGACGCCGCTCGAAGTGGAAGGGGCCACCTGCAGGTCCGGCGCCGCGCCTTCCCAGCCCGTGTACCACGTGAACGCCATCGAGGTTTGGGGGTCCTCGCCAATCGTCATCACCAGCCGCGAGGGGACATCCAGGTCCGGCGCCGTGCGCGGCCAGGCGAACCCCTGCCGCCCCGGCCGTTCGCGCAGGGCGATCATGCCCAGCTCGAACCACAGGTCGGAGGAACGGGGGGACACCTGGTGCACCTCGGCCTGCAGGAGGTTCTCCCCGCCCCGAAGCGCGCGCAGGCGGTCCATCGGCAGGAAGAAGATTTCCTCCCCAACCTTGTCCACTGCCCGCGTGCCGTAGTTCACCCTGCCCCGGGGCATGGCCTTGCGGTAGATCTCCTCGCCGTTGAGGTAGAGGATGAGGCCGTCGTCGGCGTTGACGTAGAACGCGACGCCCGCGTACCCCCGCAGGTCCGGCGCATCGAACGCGGTGACGAAGTAGGTCGTCATCGCCTTGTCCGACCGGCAGCCGCCGTAGCCGATTTCCGTGGCCAGCGCGACGCCCAGCTCCCCGCCGGACACTTCGTCCCCGAAGCCCAGCGGTGCCGCGCCGATGTCCCACGCCCGGTATTCCGCACGCCGCTGCCAGCCCCGGCCGAGGTCCTCCGCGGCGTCGCTGTAATGCCACACCGCGCCGCGCGGCAGCAGTTCCAGCGTGTCCCCGCCTTCCTGCCCGCTAGCCGGTAGGATAAGGACAAGCGCCAGCGCGAGCGCCGTTGCCATCGCGCCCAGCCTCATGCACAACCGCCTTGCCCCGTTCCTCATCGCAATGTAGTTTACCCATCGAATTCATAAGAAATGGTACCAAACCAGGCGCTGGCGGCATCCACTGCCGGACGCCGGACACGGGATACAAAAGGAAAAGCCTTCCGGACGTGCGCGGTCCGGAAGGCGATTTGCAGGTGAAGGGTTCCTGCGGCGGGTTCCCGTGCGTTCAGCGCTGCGCCGATGCCCGCCCCGGCGCGTCCCCGGGGGCGCTACTCCTCCGCGTAGCCGCGGCCCTCGCGGCTCCCGCGGCGAAGCGCGCGCTGGATGTCCAGGTTCGCGTCGCGCTCGGCGAGGTCGTCGCGCTTGTCGTGCAGCTGCTTGCCGCGGCACACGCCCAGCTCCAGCTTCATGCGGCCGTCCCGCAGGTAGATGGAAAGGGGGATGAGCGTGTACCCCTGGCGGGACACGAGGCCCTGGAGCTTGCGGATCTCGCCCTTGTGCAGCAGCAGGCGCTTGGGGCGCAGGGGGTCGGTGTTGAAGATGCTGCCCTGCTCATAGGGGCTGATGTGCATGCCCTCGACGAACACCTCGCCGTCCCTGACGCGGGCATAGCTCTCCTTGAGGTTGACCTTGCCCATGCGCATGGACTTGACCTCGGTGCCCTTGAGCTCCATGCCGCACTCCACCGCCTCCTCCACGAAATAGTCGTGCCTGGCGCGCCGGTTCTGGGCGACGGGCTTGACGCCCTTGGTCTTGGCCAATCGGTCCTCCCGCGTTTTTTACCAGTATAGCATATCCGGGGTCACGCCTGGGCTTCGGGCGAGGGTTCCGCGTCCGGTTCCGCAAGCCCCAGGCGGATGGGCGCGTCCTCGGTGACGCGCACCGCACGGGTCGCACGAAGGAGATACAGCCATGCCTCCCTCACCTCTGTCCCCGTGATGTCGCGCAGCGCGCGCATGTACCAGCGCATCTGGTCGCGGTACCTTTCGGCCAGGTCCTCCGCGTTCCCGTAGTCGGTCTTGAAGTCGATGAGGACCCAGGCACCATCCTCCAGGAAGCAGGCGTCGAGCACGCCCTGGATGATGAGGCCGCCCTCCACCCGCAGGGTGAACCGCCACTCGCGGTGCCGCTCCCCGCTGTCCGCCATGCGGTTTGCGAGGCCGCTTGAGAGGAACCCCAGGATGGCCTCCTCGTCCACGGCCTCGCGCTCCGGGGGCAGCAGCAGGCCGCGCCCCTGCATCGCGTCCAGCTCGTCCTTCAGCCGCGCGCGCATCGCGCCTTGCGCGAGCCCCGCGAAATCCGCGGGGTCCAGCGCGCCCAGGGCCTTGTGCGCGGCGGCGCCCCGCTCCGCCCCGGTGAGCGCCTGCTCTCCCTGAAGCCTAGGCTGCGGGCTGGGCGGGCGCCTGGTTTCCGCCATGCGCTTTGTGGCGGGGGTTTCCTCGTCCCCGGGCTCGATGCCCGCGCGGCCCGTGACCAGCGCGGTGACGGACGTCTTGAGCGGCACGGTGGTCCGTTGCATCGGGAGGGAGAGGATGCGGCGGACCTCCTCGCCCTTCTCCGCGGACTCCTCCGCCGGGGGCGACGGGCGCACGGGCTGGGGGGTGGGGGCCAGCGCGGCGGTACTCACGTAGGACACCTGCCAGCGGCTGCCGCCCGGGGCCTCGTGCAGCCCCTCCGCGCCCAGGGCCAGCTGCGCGTACAGCGGCGGGGCCACCCAGTCGAGCATGCTCCGGGCGCTGCCCGCGCTGAAGTCGCTCGGGGGCTGCGCCCAGCGGGCCATGGCGCCCTCCAGGTTCGCGGGCGCGCCGATGAGCACCAGCCGCTCCCGGGCGCGGGTCATGCCGACGTACAGCAGCCGCGCCTCCTCGCTGAGCTCCTCCCGGGCGCGCTTGAGCTTGATGGCGCGCACGCCCCAGGTGTCCTTGCGCAGGTGGGCCTTGCGCTGCACGTGCTCGATTGCCAGGCCCGTGGCCGCGTCCAGGTAGAGCTGCTGGGGCGGCCGCCGGCGCGAGAACTCCGCCGCGAGGTCCGGCAGGAACACGACGGGGAACTCGAGCCCCTTGGCCTTGTGCAGCGTCATGATGCGCACGACGTCCTCCTCCATGCCCAGGGACGCGCTGCGGTCGCGGCCCCGGTGCGCGGCGGTCCGGTTCATGCGCTGGACGAACTGGCCCAGGGTCATCGGGATGGTGGAGCGCTCCGCCCGCTGGGCGAGGGCGCGCAGGTTGGCGCGGCGCAGGCTGCCGTCCTGGCCCGCGCCCGCGGCGGCGTACAGGCCGGACTCGCGCAATACCAGGCGGATGAAGTCCGCCAGCGGCATGTTGTCCGCCAGGAAGCGCCAGCGGTCGAAGGCCTCCTGCGCGGCCTTGCAGTGAGGCTCCTTCTGCGCGCACTCCAGGAACGCCGCGTGGAAGGGGACGTCCCTTCCCGGGTCGCTCAGCCGCACGCGCGCGAGCTCGTCGGGCGTGAAGGAGAACGCGGGGCAGGACAGGGCGGACAGCAGCTGCTCGTCGTCGTAGGGGTTGTCCACCACGCCCAGCAGCGCCATCGCGTCCCGGACCTCGCCCTGGGTGAAGAACTCTCCCTCGGCGTCCGAGTACGCGGCGATGCCCTCCTCGCTGAGGATCTGCGCCATCACCCCGGCGCGCCCGGAGGCGGTGCGCAGCAGCACCGCGACGTCGCGCTTGCGCAGCGGCCGGACCCCGTCCCCCTCGCGGATGGGGGTGTCCAGCAGATCGCGGATACGCCGGGCGATGAGCCGGGCCTCGTAGACGTACGCCCTTTCCATCTCCCCTTCCGCGGCGTGGGGCGGTGGCGCGGGGGCCTCGCCGGGCTCGTCCCCGGCGGCGTCCTCCGCGTCGGCCGGCTGCAGGTCTTCTTCCGTTTCCTCGGCGGGGTGGTCGCCCTTCTCGATGAGCCACAGCTCCACGGGCGGGTCGTCCGCGCCTTCGCGCAAGGTCTTCAGCCGCGCCTGCTCGTCGTAGGCCAGCTCCGTCGCGCCCTCGCGCATGGCGTACTCGAACACGAGGTTGACGGCGGCGAGCACGTTGGGCACGGAGCGGAAGTTCTCGCTGAGCAGGATGAGCCGGTTCTGCGCATCCTCGCCCTGCTCGAACCGCCCGTACTTGCGCAGGAACAGCGTGGGGTCGGCGAGGCGGAAGCGGTAGATGCTCTGCTTGATGTCGCCGACCATGAACAGCGTGTTCTCCCCGCGGTGCAGGCTCTGGATGACGGCTTCCTGGATGAGGGAGATGTCCTGGTACTCGTCCACGAACAGCGCGTCGTACTCGGAGGACGCCGCCTCGGCGATGCCGGGGGCGGACAGCGCCTTGAGCGCCATGTGCTCCAGGTCGCCGAAGTCCCACAGCGCGCGGACGGCCTTCGCCTCCTGGTAGCGCGCGTGGGTGCCGTTGACGAGCCGGGCGAGCGCGCGCAGCGCGGGCAGGGTCTCCTGCATCTCCCGCGCCCATGCCGCGGCCTCGGCGTCGCTTTTGGGGAACAGCGCCAGCGCTTCGCGCAGGAGCTTCTTCGCCTGGTCCCGCAGCCCCTTGACCGCCTCGCGCTTCGCCGGGTCCTCCTCGGGCGGGGCGGCCTTGGTGGGCAGCCTGCCGAAGGCGACATCCTCCCACGACCGCAGGCCGCCCTTTTGCAGCATCCCCTCGAGCTGGCGCGCGATGGCCAGGTCGTCGCCCAGGGTGGTTTCGTACCTGCGCGGGCCGCCTTCCTCGCGGCTCAGCGCCCCGGCGCGCTCCAGCAGCGCCTTCGCGCCGGAGACCGTCAGCAGCGCCTCCCTGCGCATGACCTCCTGCCACGGGTGGGCGTACAGGTCCAGCCGCGCGAGTTCGTCCATGCGCGCGTCCAGCCATGCCCAGGGCGCGTCCTGCGCCATGAGGAACGCGTGCAGGGCTGATGCCATCCTCGTGATTTGCTCGTCCCGGTAGTTGTCGGTGAGCGCCTGGGCGTCCGCATCGGGGGCCTCGTACATGGCGTCCATCTCGGCGCTGAGGGCGGCCTCGAACAGCTCGCGCTGCAGCGCCTCGTCGGCGACGCGGGAGAGCGGGTCCGTCTCCGCCGCCTGGAAATGCCGGCGGACGATCTTCTCGCAGAAGGCGTGCAGCGTGCTGATGTCCGCGCGGCCCAGCAGCGCGTACTGGCGGCGCATGTCCTCGCTGTCCTGCGCGAGGACCTGCAGGCTGTCGGTAAGGCGGGCGCGCATCTCGCCGGCCGCGGCCTTGGTGAAGGTGATGATGAGCAGGCGGTCCAGGTCCGCGCCGTCGCGCAGCAGGGCCAGGACCCGCTCGATGAGCACCGACGTCTTGCCGCTGCCGGCGGCGGCGCTGACCAGCACCTCGCGGTTGCGGGCTTCGATGGCCTCCATCTGCTGGGGGGTCCAGCGGGTCATGTCATGCCTCCTTCATCGCAAGAAGCGCGCGGGCCACGGCGCGGCGGCCGCTCTCGTAGGTCAGGCCTCCCTGCTGGTAGACGGCGTAGGGCGGGCGCATCGGCGCGTCGCAGGACAGCTCGATGGACGCGCCCTGCACGAACGTACCCGCCGCCATGATGACCGGGTCGGCGTAGCCGGGCATGTCCCAGGGCTCCGGCGTCACGTAGGCGTCCACCGGCGCGCCGCTCTGCAGGCCGCGGCAGTAGGCCATGACCTTCCCCGGCGTGCCGGGGATCAGCGCCTGGATGATGTCGGAGCGCGGCGCGTCGAAGGCGGGGCTTGTGGGGATGCCCATCAGCTCCGCGGCCCGCGCGGTCAGCGCCGCGACCTTCAGGGCCTGGCAAACCGTGTGCGGGGCCATGAACAGCCCCTGGAAGAAGGGGCGGTAGCCGGCCTCCCAGCTGCCCACCTCGCGGCCGATGCCCGGCGCGGTCAGGCGGCGCTCCACGCGCGCGATCGCTTCGGCCGTCCCGGCGATGTAGCCGCCGGTGGGGGCCAGGCCGCCGCCCGGGTTCTTGATGAGGCTGCCGCATACGGCGTCCGCGCCGTAAAACGTCGGCTCGTCCTCGGCCACGAATTCTCCGTAGCAGTTGTCCACGACCGCGAGCACGCCCGGGTTCTTTGCCTTCACCTCGCGGATGGCCTCCCCCAGCGCCGCGGGGGGGATGGCGGGCCGCAGGGCGTAGCCGCGGCTGCGCTGGAAGAACACGACGCGCGTCGCGGCAGTCATGGCATCCAGCACGGCCCCAACGTCGATGCCGCCGTCGGGCAGCAGGGGGACCACATGGGAGGCGACTCCCATCTCGCCCAGGCTGCCCGGCTCGTTTTGGAAGCCGACGACGCCTTCCAGCGTGTCGTAGGGCCTGCCGGTCGCGAACACCAGCCCGTCGCCCGGCAGCAGCAGCCCGAACAGGCACAGCGCGAGCGCGTGGGTGCCGCTGGCGATAGAGGGGCGGCAGATGGCCTCCTGGGCCCGGAACACATCCGCGCACACCCGCTCCAGCGTGTCGCGGCCCGTGTCGTCGTAGCCGTAGCCGCTGCTTCCGGAAAAGTGGCGCGCTGCGACGCGCGCGCGGGCGAACGCCTCCAGCACGCGCTCCGTGTTGCGCCGCTCCGTGCGCTCGAACCCCGCGAACACCGGGGCGCAGTCGCGCTCCGCCTGGTCCAGCAGCGCCTCAAACGGCTTGTCCGTCATCCAGCCCCCTCTTCATCCCGTCCAGCAGGGTTTCCATGCCCGCATCCCCTTCCAGCCACCGGATGCGCGGGTCGGCGTTGAACCACGTCAGCTGGCGCTTGGCGTAGTTGCGCGTGCGGCGCATCACCTGTTCCAGCGCGTCCTCCAGGCTGGTTTCACCCCGCACATACGGCACCAGTTCCTTGTACCCCAGCCCCTGCATGCTCTGCGCGTCCGGGGGAACGCCGTAGTCCAGCAGCGCCTTCACTTCTTCGGGCAGGCCGCCCTCCGCCATCGCCCGCGCGCGCTCCTCCACCCGGGCGTACAGCGTCTCCCGCGGCCAGGACAGCGCGAACAGGCGCATGACGTACGGCCCGTCCGCCGCGTCGGGCAGCCGGTCCTCCGAGAGCGGACGGCCGGTCAGTTCGAATACCTCCAGCGCGCGGACGACGCGGCGCAGGTCGTTGGGATGCAGCCGCGCGGCGCTTTCGGGGTCGCGCAGCGCCAATTCGCCGTGCACCGCCTGCGCGCCCCGCTCCCGCGCCATGGCCTCGTACCTCTCCCGCACCGCGGGGTCCGCGGGGGCGCGGCCGAAATCCATCCGGTAGGACAGCGAACGCAGGTACAGCCCCGTTCCGCCGCACAGGATGGGCAGCCTGCCGCGCGCGAGGATGCCGTCGATGGCGGCCCGCGCGTCCTGCGCGTACTGCGCGACGGAGTAGCTGTCCCTGGGGTCCGCGACGTCGAGCATGTGGTGGGGGACGGCTTCGCGCTCCTCAAGCGTCGGCTTGGCGGTCCCGACGTCCATCATCCGGTACACCTGCATGGAGTCCATGCAGACGATCTCCCCGCCCAGGTCCGTTGCCGCCCGCAGCGCCAGCGCGCTCTTGCCGGAGGCCGTCGGGCCGACGAGGCCCAGCACCTTAGGCCGCATCAGCCCTGGATGCGCCGGAAGCGGCGCTCGAGCTCGGTGCGGGTGAGTTCCAGCACGATGGGCCTGCCGTGGGGGCAGGAGGGGATGGCGCCGCTCTCCATCATCTGGTCCACCAGCGACTGCAGCGCGCCTTCGGGCAGGCGCTCGCCGCCCTTGACCGCGTGCTTGCACGCCGCGGTGATGATGCGCTGCGTGCGGCCCTCCCCGCGCACCGAGCCACCGGCGCGCAGCTCGTCCAGCGCGTCGCGCAGAGCCGCGGCCGCCGCCGGATCGCCGAGTTCCAACGGCACGCCGTGCAGGCGCACCGAGCGGTTTCCGAAGTCCTCCGCCTCGAAGCCAGCGCGGGCCAGGTCGTCCCGGTAAGTGAGGAATGCCTGATAGCTCGGGTAGTCGAGCTCCAGCACCTGGGGCACCAGCAGGGCCTGGGTCGCTGCGCCGCCGCGCGCGCCCGCCATCATGCGGTCGTAGAGCAGCCGCTCGTGCAGCGCGTGCTGGTCGATGAGCAGAAGCCGCTCGCCCCTCTGGGCGATGATGTAGGTGCCGAACGCCTTGCCGATGACGGAGAGCGCGTCCTCCGGCGCGGGCACGAAAGGGGAGTGCTCCTGGACCGCCTGCGGCTCCTCCAGCGCGGGCGCGCGGGCCGGGGTGATGGGAATGGCGGGGGTGTCCAGCGCGGCGTCCCGCGCGGAAAGCGCGGTCCGGGGCGCCTCCCGCGCCCAGTCCTCGAAGGC
>DATHTQ010000251.1:0-3198 GCA_035463055.1 Candidatus Limnocylindria bacterium | reverse complement strand
TGTAAAAGTCTGGGTCATACGCATAAAAAACCATTGATTTGTAATGTACTATCTGGTACAACACGTGCGGTCCCCGGGGCGGCCGGGAAGCGGCCGCCATACGCTTGGGGAGACCGTCGCCCGGCTGTCGTCTGCGCGAATGCGGGAAGGTACGGAATGGCCGGAATGCTGAAGTGGGCACGCCCCCCCGACGCCGCGCGCGGCGCGCCGTTGGTGTGATGAGCAATGCCAAAAATGCGGGAGGGAACACCCATGAGGAAATACTCGGCCATCAAGATCGCCGGCCTGGTGCTGGCGGTCGCCCTGATCGTCTACTTCGTCGTCGCGGCCGCGTACGCGCTGGGCGGAAGGAACGAGCTGGTATACGAAAAGCGGGACTACGCGACCGGCGCGGCCGGCATCAATGAAATCAGGATCATTACCCGCAACATGCCGGTCACGCTGACGGCGTATGAGGGAAGCGACGTCACCATTGGGTACTACACCAGCGAAAAGGACCCGTACGAGGTGACGCTCGCGAATGGCGTGCTGACGCTGAAATACAAGCGGGACGTCCTCTACGACATCACCAGCTGGTTCTCCGGCCTGTTCAAGGCGTACACCAAGTCCAACCCGAGGGTGGACGTAGCGGTGCCGGCGGCGTTTGCCGGGAACCTGCAGCTGGACGCCTCCAACGCCGCGGTGAACACGTCGGGGCTGACGGCCGCGAAGGGCCTGCGCGTCCGGACCTCCAACGGGCCGGTCAGCGTGACCGGCGTGACCTGCGACCAGCTGAGCGCCCATACCTCCAACGGCCCGGTGACGCTGGAGAGCGTGATCGTGTCCGGCGCGGCGGACGTGAAGTCCTCCAACGGCCCGGTCATCGCCCGCCAGGTCGCGGCCCGGGACAGGCTGCGCCTGGAGACCTCCAACGGCCCCGTCCTGGCGGACAGGGTCGCGTCCGGGAACATAGAGCTGCTCACCTCCAACAGCGGCGTCTCCGGCAGCGTGGCGGGCAAGCGGGCGGACTACACCATCTCCTCCAGCACGTCCAACGGGCGCAACGGCCTGGGCGACGGCGGGAACGGCCAATCGCGGCTGACGGTCCGCACCTCCAACGGGAACATCGACGTGCAGTTCCTCGACGAGTAACCCCGCCGCCCCACACCCGGCTTTCCTCGGCAGGCAGGCCATGAAAAGGGACCTCCTCCTCGCGGAGGGGGTCCCTTTGCGTGACTGCGACGTTATTTCCTGACCAGCGCCGCGATGCCTCCGGTGTAGTACGGCTCGGAAAACAGCACCTGCGCCGCCCGCTCCGGGGTGATGGTGATGCAGGCGCCGATCATGTCCACCTCGCCCGCAATGAGCGCCGGGATCATCACGCCGAAGTCCATGTTGACGATTTCCAGCCCCATCCCCAGCTCCTGCGCGACCAGCGCCGCCAGCTCGACGTCCAGGCCGACGACCCGCTGCTGCGCGTCCAGGAACGAGAACGGCTCCGTCACGGCCGCGGTGCCGAAGCGCAGGGTGCCGCTGCCGCCGGGCAGCGCGGCCTCCGGCATGGCACCAGGCTCCCCCTCCGCGGGCAGCCAGCGGCCCAGCATTTCATCGTACTTGCCGGACGCCTTCAGGTCATTCACGACCTTGTCGATGGCGTCCTTGAGGTCCTGCCGGCCAGGCTGCACGGCGAACCCGTAGTCGTCCGCGGTGATGAGCCCGGGCAGGACTGTGAGCCCGGGGTTCTTGGCGGCGATGTTGCGCAGGATGGGCTCGTCGTAGGCGGCCGCGTCCGCCAGGCCCTGCTGCACGGCCAGGGCAGCCTCCAGCGCGCTGCCGAAGTACAGGAACGTGACGCCGGGATACCTTGAAAGCACCAGCCGGTCCGCTACCGTCCCCGCAGGCACGGCGAACACCTTCCCCTCCAGCCCGGACAGGTCCGTCACCTTCTCCGCCGCGGCCAACCCGGCAGCCGACACCAGCATCAGCAGCGCCAACCCCAACCCCAGCGCCCTGGCCATTCCCCTGGTACGCATCGCCTTGTCCCCTTCCAAGTTATTTGGCTTTCCTGACAATACCCTATACCGAATCCCACATGGTTTGTCAATCCGGGACAAAGGGTTGTCGGGCAAACACGGGAAGGGGAAGTCTAGAATCCAACGAGAAGCTGACCCCCGCCCATTGCGATACAAATATGCGCATAGCAGTGCCGCGGAGCGCCCGTGGGGGTCATTCACATACATGCGTGGATATGAACCTGTCGAGTAACCGATGAACGAGCGACGCCGCGGGTCAGTCCCGTTCCGCATCCCCCGGGCCCGCCGCTTGCACAGCATTCTCTTCCCCGGCATGGCCGGGCAACAGGACCCCGAACTCGCGCAGCCTGTCCTCCACGGCGGCGAAGTCGCCCAGGAAGTGCTGGGCGTGCATCCCGGCAGCCTCCGCGCCGCGGACGTTCTCGATGAGGTCGTCCACGAACAGGCACTCGCCGGGCAGCAGGCCATAGCGCTCGCACAGGCGCCGGTAGATTCGCGCGTCCGGCTTGCTGACCTTCTCGTGCGCGGACACCACGGCGCCGTCGAACAGGGAATAGAACCCCCGCTCCTGGATCACCGAGGGGAACCGCGTGCCTGCGTTGGACAGCAGGTACAGACGCAGGCCCGCCTCCCGCGCCCTGGCGGTGAACGCGTCCACGCCCGTGATTTGGGGCATCCAGCGCGGCCATTCCTCGAACAGCACGCGCAGCGTATCGCGCAGCCTGTCGGGCGTGCGCGCCAGCGAGACGCGCAGCAGCTCCTCCTCCGCGATCTGCCCGGCGTCGTGCAGGTGCCACTCCGGCGTGTCGAACAGCGTGGCGAACAGGACCTCCGCGTCCTCCACGTTCCCCGCCGCCCGCAGGGCGAAGGCCCGCGGTTCCCATCCAAGCAGCACGTTGCCCATGTCCAGCACCAGGTTTCTCAGCCCCATCGCGCGCAATACCCCGCAGTCCTATTTCATTATAGAAATTGCCCGCCCGCCGGGGCGAACATGGGTATTATACACGCAAAGCATCCCGCGCGCCCGCGGATGCCCATGTTCATGCAGCGCCTTTCGCGCATGCCGGCATCCCCGCTGCGGCGCACTGCATGCACTTGCACCGGAACTTCCGGGCGGGTTTGGCGAACATCCATAAAAATGCGCCGTATGTGGATAAAATATATACGTATCCGTAAGGTGAGGAGG
>DATHTQ010000250.1:0-2675 GCA_035463055.1 Candidatus Limnocylindria bacterium | reverse complement strand
AGGCCCGGCCCGCGCAACCTTTTGGTATATTTTGGTGACCGATTCCCTCATGCGGAAGCCGGCTGACGCGCAGCCGGCTCATGCGGGCTATGCCTTCCCGTATGGATGATTACGTCGACGCCCGCAGCACGTTCTCCACGTCCTGCTTGGTGACGTTCCCCTCCAGCACCTTCCTGTCGCCCACGAAGAACGTGGGCACGTAGTAGAACGGCGCGGGGGCCTTGAAGTTGGGGTTCTTGCGCACGTCCACCATGTTTACCTGGACGTCCGCGAGCTCGGGCTTCTCGGCCCTGAGCTCCGCCATGTACTGCTTCGCCTTGACGCAGGCGGGGCAGGTCTCGAAGTGGTACAGCGTGATGTTTGCCATGTCGGTTTCCTTGCTCCTTGGTTATCTCGCGCTGCGGTCCGGCTGGTGGATGCCGAAGAGGTTGCCCTCGGTGTCGGTGAAGTATCCCTGCCATGCCATGCCCGTCAGCGCGTACTTGGGCGTCTTCTCGGCGCCGCCCAGCGCCTTGATGGTTTCCGCCGTGGCGTCGAAGTCGGCGACCTCGACGGTGCAGACGAAGCCGGTGGGGGACGCGCCGGCGGGCGCCGCGGGGCCTTGCCGCCCCATCAGCCCGCCGTCGATGCCGGCGCCGCTCTCGTCCTTCGTGATCACGCCCCAGTAGGGCGAGCCCACGAAATCCCTGTAGTCCTCGAAGCGCCACCCGAACACGCCTCGGTAGAAGTCCATCGCGCGCACCGGGTCGTCCGCCAGGATCTCAAAGTGAACGACGCTGTTCATCCATGCCTCCCTCAGCCCAGGCTGTGCCGGACCCGGTCCCGCTCCTCGGCGCGCTTGCCGTCGTTGAACCGCTCAAGCGTACCTACAAGATACCCGGTGATGCGCCGGATGCGCTCGAACGGCGCGGTGAAGGTGCAGTCCACGTCCACGAAATCACCGTCCAGCGCCAGGCGCATGCGCGCCGGCTCCCTGCCGTACACCCTGCGCGCGCGCTCCACGTACAGGTCCGTCTCCTCCCGGGAAAGCGTGCCGCCCGTCACCGTCACCTCGCATGCCATGCCTTCGTCCTCCACCTCAGCGCTGCAGCGGAATTATACCACATATGGTGCCTGTCAACACCGCGGCAACCACATTTTGTGTCACATCATCCGGTGCCCGTTGAAGTGCATCGTGAAAGAGCACCCCAGCCGGGCCGCCGCCTTGCGGCACAGCAGCATGCGCGTGAGGAAGATCTCGAAGTACTCGGAAATGGGGGCGATAGCCGTGTCGATGGTCAGGTCCAGGCGGATTTCCCGCGCTTCCGGCAGCACCGTGACGCTGGATTGGCGGACCGCGAAGTTGACGCGGTCGTGGATGTCCGCGGCGATGGTCTCCTGGTCGCGCACGCGGGTGTGGCGCACGTCGGTCTTGTCCGCGATCATGACCGCGGCGGCGACGTCGCTGACGGGGAACGCGGTCAGCTCGTCGTGGTTGCCGATGGCGGCGACCACGGCCGCCACCTCCTCCGCCTCCGCGCCCATCTGGGTGAGCAGGAAGAACGCCATCAGCGCGCCGCTCTGCTCGTGCCCGGACCGGTTGACCACGTTGCCGATGTCGTGCATGAAGCCCGCCACGGAGGCCAGCTCGGCCTCCCGCTGCGGGTAGCCAAGTTCCTTCAGGACGCGGGCGGCGTTCTCCGCCACGATGCCCAGGTGCACGAACCCGTGCTCGGTGTATCCCAGCTCGCGCAGCGACTCGTCGGCCGCAGCGATGTACGCCCGCACCGCGGGGTCGCTCTTGACCGCGTCCAGCGTCAGCTTCATCGTACGAACCCTCCCAAAAACCGCCTTGGCGGTCGGTTTCAATATACCCCAGGCCGCTTTGCCGCCGTTCACGTCTCGCTGTTCAAGGCCTCGCACGACCTGGGCGCGCTGGGCGCGGACAATGACCTGGACTTCGTCGCGGCGGATCTGGAGGAACCAACGCGCTGTGCCCGGTTGACGAGGAAATGACGGTGAACGGCGCGCCCGCGCTGCGCCGCGTGATTTCCTACAACGCCAATGACCGCCGGATGGGCATCCTCTGCCGGTACCGCCTCAACATAAGCGGCGTCGGCGTGATCATCGATTTCCGGGCGAAAACCGCGACGCGCTCCCTGCCGGAGGACCTCGCGGCCCTGCTTCGCCTGGCGGAGGGTCTCGCCGTTGAATGATGCCGCTACTCGATCCTGACGCTTTCGGCCAGCGCGCGCAGTGCTGACGTATCCTCCAGGATGGAACGCGTGGCGGCGCGCGCGCAGTAGTCCAGCGTGACGCCGGCGCCGTCCGCGTTGAAATGCCAGCGGATCAGCAGGCGCACGAAGTCGCGGGTCTCGTGGAAGAAGAACACCCGGCGCGTCGCGGGCGCGCCGTTGACGAACGTGGGCTCCTCCGCCACGAGGATGGCGTTGTACCCTTTCAGTCCGTCCTTGATGTACGCCACGTCCGCTTCCGCGTCCGCGTCGGCACGCTCCAGATCCAGCGGCTCCCGGTGCAGGAAGACGTAAATGTCCGGCTTGTAGCGGCTGGTGTCCTTGGGACCGTGCAGGATGACGCGGTCAACATCGTCGGTCCGGTAAATTTCATACAGGGTGAACGCCTCCGGGGCCTGAAACGTCACGCCGGAGCCGTTGAACGCGCCCTTCGTCACCGTC
>DATHTQ010000249.1:0-2034 GCA_035463055.1 Candidatus Limnocylindria bacterium | reverse complement strand
ACCGCCTGGGCGACGACATCTACCGCGCCGGCGACCGCGTTGGCGGCACCGCGGACAGGGCCTGGGACGAGACCGTGGACGGCACCCGCCGCGCTGGGGACTGGCTGGGCGACAAGGCCCGCGACGTGGGCGACGCCATCGGCGATGCCGGCCGCCGCCTGCGCGACGACCTCACCGACGACGAGCGCAACCGCAGGTAACCCCTGAAGCGCAACTGCAAGGCCCCCGGGGAAACCCGGGGGCCGAACTTTGTCCTGGTTATGGCCAGAGGGCCGGGGAATCGTCTTACAGCGTTCGCGTGCACGCGCAGAACGGCCACCGCTCTGCAAGCGCGTCTCCGGCCCGCAACGCTTCCGCATCCGACCGGAACACCCCGAACACCGCGGAGCCGGACCCCGTCATGCGCGCGAAGGCCGCGCCCGCATCCTCCAAGTCCCTCAGTGCTGCGCCGATGTCGGGAAGCATCGAAACGGCCGTTTGCTGCATCTGGTTGCGGGAATGCTTTGCGGCGGTATCAAGATCCCCGCGCAGCAGCGCGTCCGCGAGCGCGTCCATGTTCGCTTCGCGCGCGTCCGGGAGTTGGTCGTACCGGCGGAAGACATCGGCGGTGGAGAGGCCGCCCTGCGGCTTGAGGAGCACGATATGGAACGCCGGGCCCGGTTTCGCCAGCGGCGTGACGCGTTCCCCGCGTCCGCCGATGCGCGTAAGCCCCGGATGCATGCACGCCGGGACGTCGCTGCCAAGCGCCGCGGCAAAGGGAAGGAGTTCCGGCAGGGAAAGTCCCAGGCCCCAGAAGGCGTTCAGGCCCAGCAGCGCCGCCGCGGCGTCCGCGCTCCCACCGCCCAGACCCGCCTGCGAGGGGATGCGCTTGACCAGACGGATGTGCACACCTTCGGATACCCCCGCGGCGTCGCGCAAGGCCACGGCGGCCCGCATCGCGAGGTTGGACGCATCGCCCGGCACGTCGCCGCTCCCTTCCACCGTGAGGGAGAGGTCCGGCGACGGGGTGAGCTCCAGCGTGTCGTGCAAATACACGCGCTGCAGCAGGCTGTCCAGCGCGTGGTATCCGTCGGGCCGCGTGCCCAGTACGTTCAGCGCCCAGTTGATCTTCGCGTACGCCTCAATGGTCATGCTGATTCCCGTTGGACTTATCGCCCTCTTGCCCGGCGTGATGCTTCGCGGCGGGCTTTGCCGCCTTGCGGAGCGTGAAGCGGAACGCTGCGCCCGGGCCGTCGGGGAGCAGGCGGATGGTTTGGCCGTGCTGCTCGATGATGGCCTTGCTGATGGCCAGGCCCAGGCCCACGCCCTCGCCGGCGGTGTGCGCGGGGGAGCCGGTGTAGAACCGCTCAAACACGCGTTCCGCATCCTGGGGCGCCACGCCGATGCCGTCGTCCCGGACGGTCACCTCCACCAGCTCACCCTGTTCCCGGATACCGATATGGATGTTGCCGCCCTCGGGCGTGAACCGGATGGCGTTGTCCACCAGGTTGATGAGCACCTGCTCGATTTGGTCCGCCACTCCCATGGCGTATATCTCGTCCCGCTCAAAGTCGGTATGGAGGTTCAGCCGTTTCTCTTCCCGCCTGCCCCCCTTCGTGATCGCGGCGCGTCGGGCGACTTCGCAGACGTTGAAGGGCGCATGCGTCTCCCGGGGCTGCCCCGCTTCGGCGCGCGAGAGGTCCAGCAGGCCGGAGACCAGGCGGTTCATCCGCCGCGTCTCCTCCAGCACGACCCCGAGGGTCCGCTCCCGGTCCGCCTCCGGTACCGTGCCGTCCAGCACACCCCGGATGAACCCCTGGATGCTGGTCATGGGGGAGCGGAGCTCGTGGGAGAGGTTGGCGATGAAGTCCCGGCGTGTGCGCTCGGTGGCGGCGATCTGCGTCCCCCTGCCCGTGATGGACGCGCTGAGCGCTTCCAGCTCGCGCATCCCCCCGCCCTCGGCGACGGCTTCCTGCGGCAGGCCCGCCATCTCGGCCGCGCTGCCCGCGATGCGCTCCAGCGGGCGGGTCAGGCGTCGGGCGAAGAAGAACACCA